>JACRCS010000076.1 GCA_016218905.1 Deltaproteobacteria bacterium | reverse complement strand
TCGACCGCTTCAGTTCCATGGCTTCGTCCGCATCGCTGGAGCGCTCCCGACGGTCAGGAGCGCGCAGTCCAACCGACTGACGGGGCGCTACGATACGACAGAACACCCCCTGCGGCGAGCAGTTCCATTCCGGGCGGTATGCTGACGCCGCGCGACGCGACGTCCGGAGCTTCGGCGTCGGCGGCGATCCACTCCGCGGGTCACCGACCCCTCCCGAGTCGGCCGGGCAGAGGGATCGGCGAACCCTCCCGACGGCCGAGCCAGAGCACCGCGGCGGCCACGCAGGCCGCGGCGAACGCCAGGAGTCGCGACAGATCGGGCAGGATGTCGGCCCAGCCCGCTCCCCGCAGGAACACGGCCAGGAAGGCGCTGTGCCCCCACCGGATGGGGGAGAGCGGGCTGAGGAGCTGCATGGCCCTCGGCATCAGGAAGACCGGGACCATGATTCCCCCGATGGCGCCGGCGATGACCGCGAACGTGGAGCCGAAGATCGTCGCCTGATCGGTGGTGCGCGCGACCGAGCCCACGAGGATTCCGAAACTGGTCGCGGCGAGGCCCGAGGCCAAGGCGGGGGCAACGAGGGCGACGGGGTGCGAGCCGAGCGCGAGCGGCTGGGCTCCGAGAAGCGGAAGCCCGTAGAGCCCCAGGAGAAGGATGAGGGCGAACTGGACCAGGCAGAAGACCAGGTAGGTCAGCACCTTGCTCACCAAGATGGTGAAGTACGAAACGGGCAGCATGCGGAGCCTCAGCAGGGTGCCCGTATCGCGCTCCCGGATGATGCTGCACGAGAGCGGGATGGCGACCAGAAACATCGCAAAGAGCGTCCAGCCCGGCACGTTCTGCTGCACCGCCGTCGGGATGATCCGGGCGGCCGACGGCCCCGCAAACCCCTCGCGGATGGTCGCGAGCCGACCCGGTTTCCAACGGGCCGCCACACCCTCGGACTCTTCGCTGCTCGCCCCGTAGGGCCCCGCCAGGGATTCCTGGAGCGCCCGGACGAGCCAGCGCATCTCCACCCCCTGCGCGACCCGCGCCACGCCGCTCGTGACAGCCCTGCGGTAGGAGTCGGGGACCTGGGGATCGAAGAGGACGTCGAGGCCGGGCAGCGTCTCGGGGCTCGGCGGCGGGTCGGGATACCGGCCCGCAGGAGCCTCCGCCAACCGCTCGACTCCTTTGCGAAGGCGCGCCGACGCTCCCTTCGCGACGAGGACGCAGACCTTGTAGGTGCCGCGCGCCACGGCGTCGATCGCAGTCTCGCGGGTGAGAGCGCGGCCGTCGAGGGATTCGAAGAGCTGGAAGTAGCCGGAGCTCCAGAGCCCTTCGCGCACCTCCCGGCCGAAGGACTGGCCGTCCTCGTCGACCCAAAGGACCGCAGCCGTGCTCGCCTGGATCGTCTGGAGGGCCCCTTCCTGTGCCAGGGTGAGGACCACCACCAGGACCGTAGGCATCAGCGCCAGGATGGCGAGCCCCCACCGGTCCCGCCACAGCAGCAAAGCGTCCTTCTGCATCGTTGCGGCGAGCTTCACAGCGCTCAGTCCCGCAGGTGCCGACCGGTCAGGTCGAGGAAGAGCTGCTCCAGGTTCGCGCACCCCGGCCGCGCCTCCACGAGCTCCCGGGGTCGACCCTGGGCCATCACGCGCCCCTGGTCCAGGACCGCGATACGGGAGCAGAGCTGCGCCGCCTCCTCCATGTAGTGGGTTGCATAGAGCAGCGTGACCCCCTGCGATCGGTTGAGGTCGGTCAGGCGCTCGAAGATGGCGTGGCGGCTCTGGGCGTCGATCCCCACGGTCGGCTCGTCCAGCACCAGCAGTGTGGGCTCGTGGAGGAGGCCGGCCGCCAGATTCGCCCGGCGTCGCATTCCACCGGAGTAGGTCCCGACGAGCCGGTCGGCGCTCGCCTCCAGCCCCACCAGGGCGAGACAGTCGTCGACCCGACTGCGCAGCATGGCTCCTCGCAAGCCGTAGATCCGGCCGAAGAAGAGCAGGTTCTCCCGGGCGGAAAGGGCGGCGTAGAGGGCCACGTCCTGGGGGACGAGGCCCAGCAGGGACTGGATCCGGCGGGCCTCTCGCGAGGCGTCGAGGCCCAGGACGCGGGCCGACCCGCGGTCGGCTCGCAGCAGCCCGCAGAGAATGGAGACGGTGGTGCTCTTTCCCGCACCGTTGGGGCCCAGCAGGCCGAAGAACTCGCCCCTCTCGACGATCAGATCGAGGTCGTCGACGGCCGGTGCCTCGGAGCCCGAGTAGCGCTTGCGGAGTCCGGAAATCTCGATGGCGGCCACGGCGTCACCCCGCCCAAGCCGACGCGCCGCCGGTCACTGCCCGCCGCCGCGGCCGCGCAGGAGATCCGCCACCTTCTCTTCGCCGCGGTCCTCCGCCAAGCGAAGCGGGGTAACGCCGTCCTTGTCGCGGGCGCTCGCCTCTGCCCCACGGTCCAAGAGCAGCGCCGCGAAGGTCCTGTGCCCGTTGCGGGCTGCCACGTGCAGCGGCGTGGCGCCGTCGGCACCCCGCGCGTTCACATCCGCTCCGGCCGCGAAGAGCACCTCGGCCCCGCTCGTTCGCCCCTTGACCGCCGCCGCGTGCAGGGGCGTGTGGCCCTGCGCGTCCCGGGCGTCGACGCGCGCCCCCTTCGACAGGAGCTGTTGCGCGACCTCGCGCTCCCCCGCGTAGGCGGCCACGTGCAGGGGCGTGGCGCCCTTCTGCCCCACGGCGTCGGCCCGGGCGCCCCGTTCCAGGAGCAGCCGCACTACCTCGCCCTTCCCCCGCAGGGCCGCGACATGGAGAGCGGTGTTGCCCCGCTCGTCGCGCCCTTCGACAGCAGCGCCCCGGGAGAGGAGGAGCCGGACGATCTCCACCTCCCCTTCCCAGGCCGCCAGGTGCAGCGGCGTCACGCCGTCTCGCCGCTCGTTCGCGTCGGCCCCTGCCTTGAGGAGCGCCTCAACCGTCCGGAGGTCGTGGCGTTTCACCGCAGCGTGGAGGCCGGCGGCACCCGGGGCCGACGCCCCCAGGAGCGCGCACAGGAGGGCGACCGAGAGGAGCAGGGGCGTCAGGACGCGCATCGCCGCGCCTCCACGAACCGGTACAAGTCTTCGAAGAACTCCTGCTCCGCCGCAGCCTGCTCCCTCAGCAGGTCGGCAGCGACCCGGAACTCTCCCGGGTCGGCACGGCCGCTCTTGCAGATCCGCGCGGCCTTGAGCGAGAACTGACGCCAGCCGTCGCCGACGGCCGTGAGCCTCTCGGACAGGCGTCCCCAGGCGTCGTCCTCGAACAGGACGCCGGCCTCCTGCAGAAACGCCGCCTCGAGGTAGCGAAAGCCGGCCCCTCCCGTGCCGATCTCCTCGAGCATCCGCACGATGTTGGCGAGCTTGACGAGCGCGTCCGCGGGGTCGGGGAACCGCGCCGGCCACCGCTCGGCGTTCCCGGCCAGGAGCCGGATTCCCCGGCTGCCGAGGATCGGCACGGGGACACGAGCCATCCGGTAGGCGGTCTCCCGGGCGCCCGCCAGGACGGCCCGGCGCAGGCGGTCGCGGCCGGGCGCCGGGGCATCGGTGAGGTAGTAGAGGCGCCCCCGAGGCGCGAAGGCGCCCCGGGCGAACCGTGCACGGCGCAGCGCCTCCTCGGGGCACTCTACGGCAGCGTCGAGCACCGGGTCGCTGACGAGCCAGGTGTCGCCGCGGCGGCCGTAGACGACGATGTTGTGGCCGTTGAACTGGAATCGGAACCGCCGCGGCAGGTACGTGAGCCAGTAGACGCTCGTCTGCAGCCCCACCGGGGTGCCCCGGTCCACCAGGGCCCGCAGGTCCTCGAAACCTCGCTGCGGGGCGCGGTAGGTCCGGGACTCGTAGCCGATGCCGAGGCGTCGGCAGGCCTTGCGGAAGATGGTCCCGGGAAGCGTCCGGAAGGTCGTCGTGGGGCCGGCCATCCACCGCTCGAAGGGCAGGTAGAAGAAGAAGAGCCCGCTGCCGATGCCGAAGGCCAGGGGCTCGCTCAGGGCCACGCCCGAGTGCTCCAGCAGGAGCGACGCCACGCCGCTCTCGCAGTGGGCGGCCAGGCGGTGCCGAAAGGTCGTGTCGGCGTGCGCGGGCAGCGTCACAGGAACGTCCCCGGCACGTCCGGGACCTGGAGGAGCTCCTGGATCGGCAGGTCCAGACAGGCGCAGTAGCAAAGCGCAAGCTCAAGCGGCATCCGGCGAAAGCCGCGGGGCCGCAGGTGCCAGGCGACGCGCAGGCGGGCGAGGCCCATGTGGCGGGCCAGCAGTTTCGGCGTCATCTGTCGGCGAGCCATGTGGTAGGCGAGCGGGCTTCGCCGGCCCGCTCGGGCGAGCTCCCAGTATCGACGCAGAAGGCGATCCTGCTCCTGCAGGGCCACGGTCGTAACCGCCGTCTCCGCCTGCCACCCGGGCGTGGGGACGAGGGTGTAGCGGCCCGAGGCATCCAGCGCGTACGTGCCCCGCTGGAAACCCTCCAGGAAGCCCGGGTCCCGGGGGACTTCGTCCTCCCGCATTATCAGCAGGCCCTGAGAAGCAGGAAGGCCACGGAGAACCGGGCACTCTCGGGCACGAAGCAGAGGATCTGCTGACGCTCCCGAACCCTGCCCGACGTGAGGAGGTCGTCGAGCATCAGGAACACCGAGGCCGACCCGGTGTTGCCCTTCTCCGCGAGGTTTGTGAAGTGCCGCTCCGGAGGCACGGGCAGCCCCGCCTCCCCGAGCTGCCGCTCGAACTCGGGTCGGAAGAAGTAGGAGGAGTAGTGGGGAAGGAACCAGGCGATGTCGTCCGCCTTGAGCTCGTGCTTCGCCACGGTGCGACGGAGACCCTCGGCCATGAGCGGGCCGATCTGGCGGGCGAGCAGCCGCGCGTCCTGCCCAAAGTTGAAGCAGCCGCGGCGAACCCGCTCATGGGAGTCCTCCACCGCCTTCCACCCCACGAACCGCGAGCCCTCCTTCACGCCACCGTGGTACATGCAGACCTCCGTCTCCCCGCCGAACGAGAGGAAATCGATCCACTCGATCCGAAGACTCGGCCACTCGGTGCGCCGTTTGGGCTCGGGCTCCAAGAGGAAGGCACCGGCGCCGTCGGAGAGCATGTAGCGCAGGAAGTCGTGTTCGAAGGCCAGATAGGGCTTCTCCTCCAGGGCCCGGACGCGTCCGGCGATCTCCGGCTCGAAGTGGTGGGCACGCATGACCGAGGAACAGGTCTCCGAGCCGGTGACGACCGCGTGGCGCGCCGCCCCGGACGCGACGGCCAAGCTGGCGTACTTGAGGGCCGCCGAGCTGGCGCAGCAGGCGCCCGACGTGGTGAAGACCTCGCAGGGCGGGGTCCGGAGCTCGCCGTGGACCATGGACCCGTGGGAGGGCATGAACTGGTCCGGGGTGGCGGTTCCGCAGGCCAAGAGATCCATCTCCTCGCCGAGCCTCAGGCCGGAACGCCGCTCGAGCTCGCGCACCGCCTCGGCCGTGAGCTCGGCGTTGGTGTGGGTGGGCCTCCCGGTGTCCGGATCGACGGCGTAGTACCGCGTCGCGATCCCGTTGGACCGCAGGATCCGGGCCCGGGCCACGGAAGGGCGGCCCCCGACCATGCCGAGGACCTTCTCGATGTCCGCCCCGGAAACCGGGGCGTTCGGCAGGAATGAGGCGGTCGCGTTGATATAGGCGTTCACTGGACCCATCCTCCCGACGGCTCGGCGAGCTCCGCGATGCGTGCTCGATGCCACGCCGGGCGAAGGACCCGCAGGGCGACGCCTGCGATGATGAACAGGGGCATGAGGGGAAGCGAAGCGACGAGCCACGCGAACCACAGCATCCCCAGCGGGTAGCGAAGGCCCGGAAAGCGCGCACCGGCCGAGCGGATTCCTCGGGCCCACAGGCGAAAGAGCGCCTTCGCCGCCATCTCAGGGATCAGATAGCGGCCCTTCACGATCACCGTCTTCTCTCCTGTGCGGGCGAAGATCGAGCCGGCGAGCTGGCCCGAGAGCAGGGCACCCAGGATTCGTTCGCCCGGTCGACGAAGCGCCGCGATGTCTCGCTCCGAGACGCCGGCCGGGGGAAACGGGCCCCCTTCCTTCTTCCCGGTCAGGAGCCACCGAGGGGTCGCGTAGAAGGTCGTCCAGTCCGGCCCCTGGTCCTCCAGGACCAGGTGGTCGATCACCCGGCCGCCGCGAGCCTCCACCTGCCGCCGCAGCTCCAGCCAGGCGCGCTGCCACATGTTGCGGCAGGTGCAGAGCACCACCACGGGGGCGCCCCGGAGGACGTCGGCCGCCGGCGACGCCAAGAACCCCACCACCGGCAGCGACGGAGACAGGAACCACGGCTGGTAGCACAGGACCACGAGATCGTAGGTCCCGGCGCTCTCCAGGGCCAGAGGCTTCAGGCGCGGCGGCTCCCCCAGGACCGACTCGGGGAAGACGCCGAGAAAGGCCCGCAGGCCCCAGGGGAAGGGGTACGGAGACTCGGGCTCCGGCTCGACGAAGGTGACCGCCACGTCCGGGTCGTCTCGAAGTGGCGCCACGAGGCTTTCGGCGCAGCGCCGCAGTTGCCCGGTCTGGCTGTAGCACACGACCAGGACTCTCTTCACCCCGGCCCGCCCTTCCGCCCCGCGGCGCGCACCGACACCCTGCCCCGAAGCCCCTCCCGCGTCTCGGCCGCCGTGTGCAGTGACCCCCACCCGGCGGCCGCGCGGTCCAGCAGCACGCACAGGTTCGCGCCGCTCTCGGCCAGGTAGGTGCCGAAACCCGACTCGATAAGTGATGCGTGGGGCGGCAAGCTGTCCTTCAGGTCCTCCGCCCGGGCTCCGAGCCGCGTCCCCAGGCAGATCATCGTCGGCGCGGGAACAGGCGGGTCGGCCAGATGCCGAACCCAGTCCCCCGGCACCCCCGGGTCGTCAGGAAGGGAGACCGAGACCTCGGCCAGTTCCGCCGCCGAGTGCTCGGAACGTCTCTCCAGTACCACCCAGCCCGAGCCCTCGCCCAGGAACGGGGGCTCGTGGGGTCCATACCCCATCCGGGCCCGCTGGGCCGCCTCTCCGGGCCAGTAGACGTCGACCCCGCCCACGAGGGCAACGTCCAGGTCGCCGGCCTCGAACAACGCCACCGCGCTCAGCAGGGCGCACTCGAAGCTCACCTCGTCTTGGCTCACCGACAGCGTGGGTCCGGTGAGGCCGTAGGCCTGGGCGACGTAGAACGCCCCGGCGTTTCCCACCGAGTTGGCGAACTGCGTCGGGCTCGGCGCCGTCTCACCCCCGAGGACCGCCTCGGTGAAGCCCACCAGATCGGGCAGGTTGCCGAGGCCGGTCCCCAGGAAGACACCGGTGCGCTCCGTCGGAAACGTCCCGAGGCCCGAGCGGTGGACGGCCGCGGCTGCCCCGGCCACCGCGAGCTTGATGAACCGACCCACCTTGCGGAGCCTGCGGCCGAGGAGCGGCTGGTACAAGGGGTCCAGGTCCTCGGGCAGGAGCGAACCCGCCCGCGCGGCCACGCTGCCCCAGCCGCGGACCCCCACGGCCTCGACCTCGCTCACGGAGCCCCCCGGTCGTCCAGGAGGTACGAGACCGACGTTCCGCCGAAGCCGAAGGCGTTGCACAGGTGCACTCCAGGCCTCCCTTCGGTCCCGAGCGATTCCGTGAGCGGCGCCAGGGGGAGCTCGTCGCACGGTCTGGCGAAACCCTGACTGGCGGGCACGAACCCCTGCGCCAGGCACCACGTCCAGGCCACGGTCTCCAGCGCCGCGGAAGAACCCAGGGTGTGGCCCAGGGCTCCCTTGAGGGAGGCGAAGGGCGGCACCGGGGCGCCGAAGGCAGCCGCCAGGCCCCGCAGCTCGGAGAGGTCGTTGGTGACGGTTCCCGTGCCGTGCGCCTTCACCGATGCAACCTCACCCGACCGCACGGCCGAGCGGCTCAGGGTCTCGGTCATCAGCGCGGCCGCGGTGCGGCCGTCGTTCGAGCCGGCGGCGATGTGGCTCTGGTCGTGAGCCAGTGCCCCGTCCAAGAGGCCGAAGCGGGCGGGCTTCGCGCCGCGGCTCGTCTCCAGGACCAGACCCACGGCCGCCTCGCCGATCTGCAGGCCGTCGCGGTCACGGTCGAAGGGCCGACAGCACCCTTCCGAGTAGAGCTGGAAGCTCCGGAAGCCCTCGATGGAGATCTTCATCAGCACGTCAATGCCGAGGACGACCGCGCGCTCGACCCGGCCGGCCCGGAGCAGGCGCACGGCCAGGAAGAGCGCCACGGCCGTGGACGTGCACGCCGTGGTGTATGTGAAGAGCGGCCCCCGTGCGCCCAGGCGCTCCGCCGCGAAGGCGGCGAACCGACCCGGCCCACCCGATAGGAGATCGGACTGCCAGGGTTTCCCGGCGCGGATCTTCTCCAAGGTCGCGATCTCCTCCGAGGAGCCGATGCCGCTCGCCGCTCCGGCGAAGATCGCGCAGCCGCGGCGCTCCCGCCGCGAGAGCCCGGCGTCCTCCACGAGCTCTTCGAGCAGAAGCTCCAGCAGGCGCCGCGCCCGGTCCTCGCCCGCTGCCGCCTCGGGGATCTGCCCGGCTCTCAGCCGTTCCTCCCCGAACAGGCTCCCGGGGCCCAGAGGCTCCAGGCCGCTCTGCCCCCGGCGCAGTGCTTCCACCTGCGCCGTGCGCGTGAGCCCCAGACACGAGAAGGCGGCCGTGCCGCGGAGGTCGACGCGCATCGGCCGCATCTCCGACCGGCCCTAGGCGCTCGTGCTCAGGACGCGCGCCAGGAGCGCGGGATCGCAACGGCGGGTCACGTGATCGGCCAGACTTGCCACGCAGCGGAAGTACTCTCGGGCGGAGCTCATGTTCTCGATCTTCACCTTGAACTCATGCTCCACCGCCATGGCAATCTCAACCGCGTCCAGGCTCGTGAGCTCCAGCGGCCCCTCTGTGCCAAAGAGCGGGTCCTCGTCGCGGAGGTCGTCGGGCGAGAGCTCGGTGATGTCGCAGGAACGCAGGATCAGCTCCTTGAGATACCGGCGCAGAGCCTCATTGGGTCGTTCCATCGTCGAGCGTCCTTGGATGGTCGGTTACCCCGGTCAGGAGCAGCAGGCTCCGGCACCGCGCGTTCAAGGAGCCGAAGGCGGAGCGCGAGAGGGGACCCGGGAGGGCCAGGGTCCCTAGAATACACGCGCGCCGGCGCTCGCCTCAAGGATACAACCTCCCCATCCAGGGCTCCGCCAACCCGGCACGCCCAGGCGAGCGTCGTCTCCTGACCCGCGTGAACAGGGGTCAACTCCCCGAGCACCGACGTCCCGGTATCACGGCATGCGGGTTGCTTATTTGAACCACTTCATGAACCTCTCTTCAGTCGCTTCTGTTCGTACATCATAGTATCGGCCCGATGCAGTAACTCTTCCAACGTGTATAGGCTAGACACATCTAAATAGGCAAATCCAACACTCACCTCAATACGATACTTTTTAGAGCTCTTCAGATTATACTTCCCTACAACATTATTTAACCTGGCAATGATCTTACTACTCTCGAACTCAGCCTCTCCACCTGTCAGCAATATAGCGAATTCGTCACCTCCAATTCGAGCGATGACATCTGATTTGCGAAAGCTCTCCCTGAGGATTTGGCTCGTTTCTATTATTGATGTGTCGCCTTCTTTGTGACCGAACGTGTCATTGATTTCCTTGAGCCCGTCGAGGTCCGCAGAAATGACCATCATGGGCTTCTGGTCGCGCATCGCAACTCGCATCTGCTGTTCTGACAGGGCGAGGAACCCTCTCCGGTTGTACAAGCCCGTCAGGTGATCGGTCAGCGAAAGCCGCCTGAGTTGCTCCTCGACCCGAGTTCTTTCTTTCATGCTCCTATGGGCCTGGAACGAGCTGAGAAGAACCAGGACCAAAAGGCCGACGGCCAT
>JACRCS010001073.1 GCA_016218905.1 Deltaproteobacteria bacterium | reverse complement strand
CTCGACGGGCCGAATCCCAGGGGTGACGATGAGCAGCCGATCGCCGAGGGACTCCCGGAGCTTCGCGGCTTCGAGCCCCGAGGAGATGACGCCGTCACAACCGAGCTCGAGGGCCCTCCGGGCGCGGGAGAGGACGAGAGCCTCCACGTCGCAGGCGAAGCCCAGATCGTCGAGGTCGCCCCGGTCGAGGCTCGTCAGCACGGTCACCGCGAGGATCTTCAGCTCGCCCTTCTCGGCCGCCGCCGCCTGCATGATGGCGTTGTTGCCGTGGACCGTCGTGAAGGTGATCCCGCGCCCCCGGAGCTGCCGGACGGCCGACCGGACCGTCTCCGGCACGTCGAAGAACTTCAGGTCCGCGAAGATCTTCTTCCCCCGCGCCGTCAGCCACTCGATGAGCTCGTAGTAGCCGCCGGCCGTGAAGAGCTCGAGGCCGACCTTGTAGAAGAGGACGGAGTCCCCGAGCCGCTCGACGAGCTCTTTCGCCTCGGAGGGACCGGGAACATCGAGGGCGAGGATGAGTCGCTCCCTCGCCGGGATCTCTTTCGGAGACGGGGAGCCCTGCTCGCTCATGGCGCGGTCCCTTCCAGCCCGATCTCCCGGGCGACGGATTTCATCCCTTCGATGGTGTCGGCGATGAGCTCGGGGAGCTCGACGCCCAGCATGGCCGCGCCCTTCTCGATGACGCCGCGGTCCACGCCGGCCGCGAAGGCCTTGTCCTTCCACTTCTTCTGCACGCTCTTGGCCGGCAGGTCGAGCACGCTCCGGGAGGGCCGCACGAGCGCCGCCGCCGCGACGAGGCCCGTGAGCTCGTCCACTGCGTAGAGGACCTTCTCGAGGTCGTTCGAGGGCTCCACGTCGGAGCAGATCCCCCACCCGTGGGAGACGACCGCCCGGACGTAGGCCTCGGGCCAGCCTCGGGAGCGGAGGATCTCCGGCGCGCGCCGGCAGTGCTCCTCGGGGTAGCGCTCGTAGTCCACGTCGTGGACGAGCCCGATGACCGCCCACTCCTGCTCGTCGCCCCCGCGCTTCCGGGTGAAGTGCCGCATCACCGCCTCTACGGCGAGCGCGTGGCGGCGCAGCTGCTCGCTCTGCGTGAACTCGGTCAGGAGGGCCCAGGCGTCCTCTCGGGTCGGCTTCTCCGGCATCTCGTCCCCTCCGGTTCGGGCTCGGGCGTAAACCTACACGGCGGCGCAGGCGGGGTCAAAACGAAAACCGGGAGGGCGTGGGGGATTCCAGAGAGTTCGGGAGCTGCTCTCACGGGCGTCCGCCAATGAGCCGCCACGTGGCAGCGATGCCGGGAGACCGCGTCTACTGGATTCCCAGCTCGCGATACTTGCGGACCGCCTCCTCCTGGCACGGGAAGGCGAGCGGCGGGAGCTGCTGCAGCGGAACGTAGCGGGCCTGGTCGGCGTCGTCCCCGGGGACGGGGACACCTTGGAGCCCGCCTACCTGGAAGCTGATCATCACGAGGTTTCCGTAGAAGTAGTTCCGTGCGGTCGCGACGTCCAGGAGGCGGACGACCCGGCCGGTGAGCCGCGTCTCTTCGCGCAGCTCGCGCAGCGCGGCCTCCTCGATCCGCTCGTCCTTCTCGGCGAACCCGCACGGAAGGCACCACATCCCCTTCATCGGCTGGCGGGCCCTCCGGACCAGGAGGAGCCGGTCGCGATCGTCGACGGCGACCGCGGCGACGACCGGCAGCGGATTCTCGTACGCGATGTAGCCGCACTCGGTGCAGAGCCAGCGGCTCCGGCCCTCGATCTTCCTCTCCGAGAGCGGCCGTCCGCACGCGGCGCAGAACCGGGGGGAGGGAGGCCGCAGCGCCTCCTGCTGGGCCACCCTCGGCCGCCGGCAGAGGAAGACCTTATCGTCCTTGTTGAACTCCACGACTCCCTTCTCTCTCGCCTCCAGGGCCAGCGCCGCCATGATCCGCCCGAGCGCCTCGCCGACGCTGTCCGGACTGGCCTCGTACACCTCCTTGAGCAAGAGGCGCTGCTTCATTCGCAGGTAGACGTCGACGTGGGAGAGCTGGGAAGGGAGGAACTTGAGCGTATTGGTGAACGCTCGGGGGTCGACTTGCCCGAAGTGGGGCCTGAGGAGCTCCTCTCCATTCTCGGCGGAGAAGGCACCGAGGAGCCGCTGGATACTGAGGAGCTCCGGCACCTCGAGCCCGAGGAACTCGAGCGTGGGCGGAATGTGCCGGATCAGCTCCCGGAGCGACGATCGGCTATGGGCGACCGCGACGAAGGTTCCGTCCTCGGTCAGCACGCGGGCAATGTGGCGGATCACGTCGGGGAAGAAGTAGAGTGAGAAGCAGGAGAAGACGAGGTCGAAGCACCGCGGCGGGTACGTCGAGAGCTCCCCGGCGTCGGACGCGTGGAACTCTCCCACCGCCCCCACTGACTCACACGCCTGGAGGAAGGGCCGCTGATAGCCCTGCTGCACGTCGATGCCGACGATGTGCGTGCCTGGGCGAATCCGGCCGCGGAGGCCCAGCGTCGAGAAACCGAAGCCGCAGCCGAGGTCCAGGATGTTGTGGACGCGGCTGAAATCGACCGAATCGAGGGCGAAGTTCCGGATGTCCTGGCGATTGGTGGAGTGGCCGTAGACGATGCAGTTGACCGCCTGGTGAAGATCGAGACTCTGGAAGCAGAGCTCGATCTCGCGATCGGAGTAGATCGGCATGGCAGCGAGGGCTTGCTGAGCGTCCAAGCCAAGGCAAGAAAATGAAACCCCCCACGCTTAGGATACCTGAGGCCGGCCCGATGTCCAGGTCCGCGACGAGCCGAGTCACCTGGACCGAACTTGAACGCAAAACGCCGACGAGGACTTCACGGCCGTGACGGACCCCCTCTTCCCCCTCTACCAGGGGGGCAGAGAAACCCGCCGGGCCACCCTCTACCGCACCGTCGCGAGCCCCGCTTCCTTCCACCCGACGATCCCGGTCGAGAGGTGGACGACGTCGCGAAACGCGAGCTCCTCGAAGGACTTCAGCGCCTTTCCGCTCCGGTTGCCCGTGCGGCAGTAGACGAGGTAGGTCTTGCCGCGGTCGAGCTTCGCGAGCTCCTGGCGGAAGGTCGGGGCCAGGAAGTCCACCAATAGGGACCCGGCGATCCGCTCATCCGCGAATTCCCTCGGCGTCCGTAGGTCCAGGATCGCGAAGCTCGCCTTTCCCTTGTTCGCCTCGATCAGTGCTGCGGCTTCGCTCGCGCCTACGTCCCGGGACTCCGCCAACGCCGTTCCGGTGAGGATGACCACCGCCGAAACCGCTGCCTTCCACCATCGCTTCATCACCCACCTCCACGCCACCGAGAATCCGGTCCTCTCCGCCCTTCCGAGCGGCCCTTATCGGATGCGGCCCCGAGGCGTGAAGTTTCACGGCAAGCCAAAGATCACGCGGCGCCGAGCTTCAACACCTCCTCCCGGATGAGCCCCCGAAAGAGGTCGAGCTTATAGGCGTTTTGCCGGAGCGGACGGGCTCCGGCCATGGCGGCGTCGGCGGCGTCCCGGGCCGTCTCGGGCGTGACCTTCTTCCCCACGAGCGCCGCCTCGGCCGCTTCGGACCGCCAGGGCACCGGCGCCGCGCCGCTCAGGACGACCCGCGCGGTCTTCACCTCTCTTCCGTCCAAGTCCAGGGCGAGCGCCACGCCGGCCAGCGCGAAGTCCCAGGCCCGACGGGCGCGGACCTTCCGGTAGGAGCTCTTCACGGCGGGACCGGCGGCGGGAGGCGGGAGGAGGACCTCGACGAGCACCTCCTGCGCTTCCAGGACGGTCTCCCGGTGAGGATCGGTGGCCGGCGGGACGTAGAGGTCCTTCAGCGGGACCTCCCTCACTCCCCCCGGCCCGGCGATCCGCACCCTGGCGCCCAGCGCCAGGAGCGCGGGGGCCGTGTCCGACGGGTGGACGATGAAGCAGCGGCTCCCGCCGAGGATGCAATGGAAGTCGTTCTCGCCGCCGACGGCGTAGCACTTGTTCCCGCCCTTCCGGAGGCACGGAAAGTCGCCCCGATAGTACCAGCAGCGGGGCTTCTGACAGAGGTTGCCCCCGAGGGTCCCCTGGTTCCGGAGCTGAGGGCTCGCGACCTCGTCCGCTGCCTGGGCGAGGCCCTGGTAGTCGCTCCGGATGTCGGTGTGCTCGGCGATCTCGCGGATACTCGCCAGCGCGCCGATCCGCAGGCCGCCGTCCGGAGTCTTCCGGATCCCCCGAAGCTCCTTGACCCGCGAGAGGCCCACGAGCTTCTCCGCCTCGAAGACCCCGTCGCGGAGGCACCCCAGGAGGTCCGTGCCGCCCGCGTGGATCCGCGCGCCGGGGGACGCCAAGTGCTCCACCGCTTCTCGCAGCGATTCGGGACGGACGAAGGCGAAGCGCGGCATCATCGGCTCATCCCCTTCCCCGCGAGACCGGCCACGAGGTTCGGCGGGTAAGCCGGCGAGACCGCCGGCCGCACGCCGACGGCGTGGGCGATCGCGTTCGCGATGGCCGCCGCCGTGGGGATCGTCACCGGCTCGCCGAGTCCCTTCGCGCCGGCGCTGTTCGCCTCCGCGTCGGGAAGGCCCACCGGCAGGGAAGCGATCTCGGCCGGCACGTCCAGGGCAGTCGGGAGCTTGTAGTCGTGCCAGTTCCGGTTCACGACCTTTCCGGTCTGACGGCCGTCGAACCGGCGGAACTCGGTCATCCCGAGCCCCACGCCCATCGTAATCCCCCCGATCACCTGGTTCGCAAAAGTGAGCCGGTTGAGAACGCGGCCGCTGTCGTTCGCCGACAGGAACCGGAGGAGCCGCACCTCGCCCGTGGCAGTATCCACCTCCACCTCGCAGAACTGCGCACAGAACGGGCTGACGACCTTGCCCTGCGGGTTGGGCCCCCGGTAGCCGACGCCCACGACGAGTCCCCGCTTCTTGAGCTGCTCGAGGTCCGTAACGCGGAGGCGACGCCCGTCGGCCGCGGAGACGATCTCCTCCCCGGCGAAGCGGAGCCTCCCCGCCTCGACCTTGAGCTCCTCCCGCGCCATCTCCAGAAGTTGGCGCTTCACCTCGATCGCCGCGGCGCGCACGGCGGGCGCCTCGGTGGGGACGGTCTTGCTGCCTCCGCTCGGGGTCGCGTACTGCGTCGTCCCGGTGTCCGCGTTCTCGATCCGGATGGCGCCGGGACGGACCCCGAGCTCCTCGGCGGCGACCATGGCCATCACCGTCTTGGTGCCGGTGCCGATGTCGCTCGCGCCCATGTTCAGGTTCACACTGCCGTCAGAGAAGAGCTTCAGGATCACTGTAGCGGGCGGGTTCCCGCCGCCGACGGCCCAGAGGGAGGCCGCCATGCCGACTCCCCGGCGCAGGGTCCCTTGCCTCGGCGCGGCCGCGAGCCGCCGGCGCGCCTCCGCCCACCCGAAGGCCCTCGCTCCCTCGCGGATGCAAGCCTCCAGGCCGGTGGTCGTGTAGGCGGGACGGCCCTCCCGAGCCTGACTCACCTGGGGGATGTTCCGGAGCCGTAGCTCGACGGGGTCCATCCCGAGCTTCGCCGCCAGCTCGTCCACGGCCTGTTCGAGCGCCCACGAGCCCTCGGGGTGACCGGGCGCACGGAAGGGCCTCGCCGGTCCGCCGTGGATGAAGGCGTCGGTGGTCTCGGTGCGGACGTTGGGACAGAGGTAGAGGTCACGCGCCTGCCAGTCGATCTGCCCCGTGCCGGCGGGGTAGGCGCCACCGGTCGCGAGGGCGACGAACTCGAGGGCCGTGAGGGTGCCGTCCGCCTTGGCACCGATCTTCACCCGCACGTTGGAGGGCGGCCGGTTGCCGACGGCGAGGAACGTCTCTTCCCGGGTGAGGAAGAGGCGCACCGGCCG
>JACRCS010001072.1 GCA_016218905.1 Deltaproteobacteria bacterium | reverse complement strand
TCGTGGCGCCGAGGTAGACGCCGTGGGTCCAGTTGAACCCTTGCAGGACGAGCGGGACGGTCGTGGAGCGCCGGCCGCCGAAGATGATGGCCGAGATGGGGACGCCGTTGCGGTCGTTCACGCGCGGAGAGAGGGCGGGGTTGTTCGCGGCGGGCGCCGTGAAGCGGCTGTTCGGGTGGGCGGCCTTCTCGGTCGAGCCGCGCTGCCACGGCCGCCCGCGCCAGTCGATGAGCTCCTCGGGCGCGACGCCGTCCTTCCCCTCCCACCAGACGTCGCCGTCCGGCGTCATCGCGACGTTCGTATAGAGCGTGTCGCGTTTGATCGACTCCATGGCGTTCGGGTTCGTGGCGTAGTTCGTGCCGGGCGCGACGCCGAAATAGCCCGCCTCCGGGTTGATGGCCCAGAGCCTCCCGTCGGCGCCGGGGCGCATCCAGCAGATGTCGTCGCCGACGGTCCAGACCCTCCAGCCGTCGAACCCGCGCGGCGGGATGAGCATCGAGAAGTTCGTCTTGCCGCACGCCGATGGAAACGCCGCGGCGACGTAGGTCGTCTCGCCGCCCGGTTCCTCGACGCCCATGATGAGCATGTGCTCGGCCATCCAGCCCTCGTTGCGTCCGAGGAAGGAGCCGATGCGGAGCGCGAGGCACTTCTTGCCGAGCAGGACGTTGCCGCCGTAGCCCGAGCCGATCGACCAGATCGTGTTGTCCTCGGGGAAGTGGCAGATGAACCGGCGTTCCGGGCTCAGGTCGAGCATCGAGTGAAGGCCCCGGTTGAAGTCGTTCGAATCCCCCAGCATCCGCAGGGCGCGCATCCCCATACGGGTCATGATCCTCATGTTCAGGACGACGTAGACGCTGTCGGTGATCTCGACACCCACCTTGGCCATTGGCGATCCGATCGGACCCATGACGTAGGGGATGACGTACAGCGTCCGTCCCTTCATCGAGCCGTCGAAGAGCTGCCCGAGCTTGCGGTAGCCCTCGTCCGGGGACATCCAGTTGTTGTTCGGCCCCGCCTCTTCCTTCGTCTTCGAGCAGATGAAGGTCAGGTGCTCCACGCGGGCGACGTCCGCCGGGTCGGAGCGGTGAAGGTAGCAGCCGGGAAGCTTCTGCTGGTCGAGCGGAATGAGCACGCCGGTCGACACGGCGAGAGCCGTCAGCCGCTCCTTCTCCTCGTCCGACCCGTCGCACCAGACGACGTGGTCCGGCTTGCAGAGGCGGGCGCATTCCTCGATCCAGGCGAGAAGGTGCGGGTTGGCGGAAAGGGCTTTACCGACGACGGCCTCGTTGGCAGCGCTCATGGCACTCTCCTTCTCGCGGAGATGAGGAACGAATCCGGACGATCGAAGACCGATATCATAATCGCCGGATGACCGAACCGGGCCCGCCCGTTTCCCTCCGGCTCCTCGGCCTTTATCCGAAGAAGGCCGGCTCCGCCGCCGTGGGAGTCGCGGCCCGGGCGTTGCTGCCGCGAGCGTTCCGCGCGCCCCTCCTCGGCCGGTTCGCCGCGTCCTACGGGGTCGACCTCGCCGAAGCGGAGAAGACCCTCGGCGAATACGGCTCCTTCCTCGACTTCTTCACGCGGCGGCTGAAGCCGGGGCTTCGTCCGCAAGACGCGCCGCTCCCTGCCGGAGTCAATTCGCCGGTCGACGGGGCGATGATCGCCTCGGGCCGGATCGAGGACGGGACCCTCATCCAGGCCAAGGGTCTCCCGTACCGCCTCGACGAGCTCCTCGCGGCGGATCCCCTCGCCACGCGGTTCGAGAGGGGCGCCTACACCACGCTCTACCTCTCCCCGAGGGACTACCACCGGATCCATGTGCCGTGCACGGGCCGCGTTCTCGCGGTGGGACGCGTCGAGGGGGAGCTCTGGCCGGTGAACGAGGCGTCCACGGCCTTCACGCCGGGCCTCTACGTCAGGAACCGGCGGGCGTACTGGATCGCCGAGGGGACGGGCGAGGACGAGGGGCTCGACGTGGCGGCCGTGATGGTGGCCGCCACGCACGTCGGGGGCGTCGTCGTCGACGCGCGCTGGCTCGAGGGCCGGCGTCTCGCCGCCCGCGACCGCCTCGCCGTCTCCGGCCTCCCCTGCGTGCCGGGAGATGACCTCGGCACCTTTGAGCTCGGCTCGACCGTCGTCCTTCTCGTCGGCGGAGCGATGGCCCGCTCCTTCGCGTGGAGCCGCCCGCATGGGCCGATCCGCGTCGGGCAGCGGCTGGGGGCGATCGCCGCGGTCTGAGCCGGCCGCGGCCCGGTGCTATCCTCCGCGACTCGATCTTTTCCACGGACCTCGGGTCCCCCATCCTCCGGGGGGCGAAAGAGGGAAGCGGGTGTGAATCCCGCGCGGCCCCCGCCACTGTGACCGGGGACGCGAAGGACGGAATCCCACTGGCGGCGAGCGATCTGCGAGAGCAGGTTTCGCCTCCGGGAAGGGGTCCTTGCGCGGACGATCCGGGAGCCAGGAGACCTGCCTTGAGGCCCATCGCCACCCGCCGCGCCGTCTCCGGGGCTCGAGAGGACGCGGGAGACGTCTCCGTGTACGCCTCCCGCCTCCCTTCGATGGGACGGCGGAGCGACGCAGACCGGAGGTCTCGTGATCCGTCTCGTTCGTCCTCTTTTCCTGCCACTCGTCCTTTCCCTGCCCGCCGTGGCCCAGCTGCCGCAACCGGGCGCTTCCCGCATCGCGACCGAGGTCGTCGTCACCGCGGGCGCGGTTCCCGAGGACCCGGCCACCCTCGGGGTCGCGGCCACGGTCCTCGACCGTGCCGCGATCGAACGCTCGCGCGCCGCGACCGTGACCGACCTC
>JACRCS010001071.1 GCA_016218905.1 Deltaproteobacteria bacterium | reverse complement strand
GCCGGGATCTCCCCCGGGGGTAGCGCGAGGAGACCGAAACCGCCGGCCCTCGACCAGGCCCTCCGGAACCTCGCGAGAGAACCCTGCTCCGGCGTAGCCGAGCCCGAGTAGAGGGTAACCGTGCCCTCTCCCAGGTCGTAGCCGCCGAGCACGCTGTAATGCCAGAGCGGAGCGAAGGAGAGGCCCCGGTTCTCCAGTACGAGCACGGGGTGCCCGGCCGCTACCTCCCGCAGCAGGGCAGAAGCATCCGGCCGGGTACGGTAGGCGAGCAGTCCGCGCTCCCGGACCTCCCGAGAGAGATCCATCGGCAGCGTCCCCGAGCGGCCCGGAAGATAAACGAGGGGCCCCAACGCTTCGGGGGTCGCGGGGCTGCCCGCCCACTCCAACAGAGTGGCGAGGGCGGCCGGCCCGCACGCCCTCTCCTCCTGCCGGAAAGCGCGCAGGCCGCCCACCTCCGCTCGGGAGGCGAGCCCCTCGGCCCGAAGGCCCTTCAGCCCCGGCGCGCAACCGGTTGCGGTCAGAAGAACCGCCGCCAGGCCCAACAGCGCGCGGCGTCCGACTCTGCCGGTGTCCGCGCGCCTCCAGGGAGAACTCAACCGTCAGCGCCTCTTCGTGAAGGAGAAGAAGTGGGTGAGGCCCAAGAGATCGGTGAGGAGGAGCACGAAGAAGACCAACAGTGCCGCAGCGACGATGGCGCCGATCGCGTCTCCCGCATCGCTCCCGCCGGCCGGGATCGCGTCCAGTCGTTCGAGGGCGACCTCTGCCTCGGCATCGGTCAGGCCGGCGACCCGCCTGGCGGCCGCGGCGCGGTGCACGCCGAGGGGCTCGAGCGCACGGGCGACCTCCTGCCTCTCCAGAGCGCTCACCAGGCGCGCCTTGGGTCCTTCCAGTACGAAGCGGGTCGGCGCCCAGCCGGCCAGCGCCGGAGAGGTGGGCAGGCAGGCGCAAAGAAACGAAAAGATCACCACCAGGGAAGTGAGCTCCTTGCGCGTCTTCGACATCGTCATTCTCCTTCCTGTCGAAAGCAGACGCGCATAGGGTAGCCGAAGCCGCCGTCTCCACAAGGGGCGCCCGGGCGCTCCTTGACGCGAACCGGCGCAGAGCTACGCTCCCGGAGCCGGGCGGAGCTCCGGCCGGGAACCGGATGACAGCGGAGAGGCCATGGCGTCGACGTCTCGAACGAGGATCCTGAAGACCGTCGCGGCGCTCGCCCTTGCGGCGCTTCCGTGCGCCCTCTTTCCGGGGCTGCCTTCCGCGCAGGCTGGCGAACGCCGCACGCGAGGGCTTCTCGTCGAACCCTTCGACGCCGAGAGGCCGGTGGACCTCGCTACTGCCATCATGAAGGTCGCCAAGGAGAACATCCCCGCGGTCGTCCACATCGAAGTGACCGAGCGGCGAGAGGCCGAGAGCCCGTTTCCCTTCGGCAGCGATCCATTCTTCCGCCACTTCTTCGGCCTGCCCGCGCCCCCCCCGAGGCCGGAGCGGGAGATGAGAGGCATCGGATCGGGAATGCTCATCGACGCCGAGGGGCACATTCTGACGAACCACCACGTCGTCGGAGGCGCCATCCAGATCCGAGCGCTGCTGGCAGACGGGAGCAGCTACCCGGCGAAGGTAATCGGCACCGACCCGAAGACCGACCTCGCCGTCGTAGCCATCTCGGCCGGAGGCCGCGTGCCTCAGGTCAGATTCGGAGACTCCGACCGCGTGTCGGTGGGAGAGTGGGTCGTCGCCATCGGCCATCCCCGCGGTCTGGACCAGACCGTCACCCAGGGCATCATCAGCGCGAAGCACCGCAGGGGAATCACCGACCCGACCGGCTACGAGGACTTCCTGCAGACCGACGCCGCCATCAACCCCGGGAACTCCGGAGGGCCCCTGCTCAACCTCCACGGGCAAGTGATCGGCGTCAACGCGGCGATCGCGACCCAATCGGGCGGCTACGAGGGGCTGGGCTTCGCCATCCCGAGCAACATGGCCGTCTACGTCGCCCGGCAGCTCATCGAGAAGGGGAAAGTCGAGCGCGGCTGGATCGGGGTCACGGTCCAGGACCTCACTCCCAAGCTCGCGCGGTCCAAGGGGCTCGAGCTCATCAAGGGTGCCCTCGTCTCCGACCTGGCCGAAGGGGGCCCGGCCCAGAAGGGAGGGCTTCAGCGCGGCGACGTCGTCGTCGGCTACGAGGGCCGCGAGGTGGACGGGGCCGGGGCGCTCCGCAATGCCGTGGCCGAGACGCCGCCCGGCCGCGAGGCCCGCCTCGCGCTCATCCGCAACGGCAAGCGGGAACAGATCACGATCCGGATTGGCGATTCGAACGAGGCGCTACGGAGCTTCGCTGCGGAGGCGAAGAAGAAGCTCGGCGTGACGGTGCGAGCGGTGACGCCGAACGAAGCGACGAAGTACGGCATGGAGCCCGACGCAGGGGTCGCGGTCGCGACCGTGGAGCCGGAGGGCCCGATGGGCGCGACCGGCGTCGAGCCGGAGGACCTCATCCTCCAGGTCGGAGGCACGGCCGTGACCGGCGTCGAGTCCTTCGTACAGGCCGTGGCGCGCCTGCCCGCGGGGCGCAAGGTCCCCTTCGTGGCCCTCGATCACCGCACCGGCAAGGCGGGCAGGATCGAGGTCACGGTTCGTTGACGAGCCGTTAGCAAGTAGCAATTAGCAATTAGCACCGTAGGGTGGGCTCGGCCCACCATCTTCGGCCGGGCGCTGGTGGGCCATTCTTCCTCTGCGCTCTCTGCGCCTCTGCGAGATATTCGTCTTTCGTGCTCTTGCTGCGCATTTCCGGAAGGACCGAAAAGATGTCTCTCACAGAGACGCAGAGGACACAGAGAAGAACAAAACAACTTGTCGCACTTTGCATAGGCCACGACTTCTGCAAGAGCCTCTATTAGCAATTAGCTCTCCTAACCACTAACAGCTAACAGCTAACAGCTAAAGGCTAATAGCTGTCGTCCAAGAGGCCGCTCTCCTCCAAAAGGATTCGCGCGCAGAGGGAGCCTCGCCGGGCCGCCTCCGCGAGGCGTGAAAGGTCCTCCGTCCACTCCTGGCCGACGTACCTCGTGCCGGGCCCCGGGGCGGCGGCTACGCTCGGCTCCTCGCCCACGAGGCGCGCCTCCACGTCCAGTAAGATGAGTTCGTAGGCGCCGAGGTCCTCGGAGCGGATCCCCACCAGGCGGACCGGCTCGATCTCGGTCGCGAGCTTGTCGCGCCCGAGCCGGCGCAGCCCCGCTTCCGGCAGCTCTCCCGGGGCGAGCGTGACCGCGGGAAGCCCCCACACGTTCGGCAGCCGGTCGTCGTCCGCGGGTCGCCGGACGATCAGGACCTCGCGCTCGTTCTCCGGGTTTCGCAGGACCGCCGCCACCGCGGCACGCACTCGCCTCATCGTTCTCCCTCCGAGTTCCGTCACCCTACCCCGGTCCTTGACCGGAGGCCGTTTCGCCGCCTACCATGCTGCCGTTTCGGCCCCTGCGGAGCCGTTCGCGACCCTTCACCTTCCCGGTGAGGACGATGCCCCTGGAACAGCGCTCGCCCCACCTGCTCGAACTTCGGAACGTCCAGGCGTTCTACGGGCGCATCCAGGCCCTCCGGGACGTCTCCCTCGCCGCGGCCGAGGGCGAGATCATCACGCTCATCGGCGCCAACGGTGCCGGCAAGAGCACGACCCTCATGGCGATCTGCGGCGTCGTCCGGCCCCGCGGTGGGGAGATCCTCTTCGGCGGCAAGCCGATCCACCTCCTCGGCCCCGAGGCCGTCGTGGCCCGAGGAGTCATCCAGGTACCGGAAGGCCGGCGGATCTTCCCCCACCTGACCGTCGCCGAGAACCTGGACATGGGCGCCTACCTCCGCCGCGACCCCGGCGGGATCCGGAGGGACACCGAGCAGGTCTTCTCGCTCTTCCCGATCCTCGCCGAACGCCGCCACCAGGCGGGCGGCACGCTGAGCGGAGGCGAACAGCAGATGCTCGCGATCTCCCGCGCGCTGATGGCCCGGCCCCGCCTGCTCCTCCTCGACGAACCGTCCCTCGGACTCGCGCCCATGGTCGTGCAGCGGATCTTCGACGTGATCCGGCAGATCAACGCCGAGAGCGGGACCACGATCCTGCTCGTGGAGCAGAACGCCAATCTCGCTCTGAAGCTCGCCCATCGCGGCTACGTGATGGAGAACGGGCGGATCGTGCTGATGGACTCGGCCGCGAGCCTGCTCCGCAACGATCAGGTGAGGAGAGCCTACCTGGGGATTTGAGGCGTACCACATCACTTTGAGATCCGGCGGCGAAGGACCCAAGGGACACAAAGGAGTCCCACACCGTCCTTTGCGTCCTTTAGGTCCCAAGGGTCGTTCAGGAGGGAACCTGGCCGCCCCGCTTCCCCGATTGACGCACCCTCCGCAGCCTGTTACAACTCAGCCGCCCCGGGGCGCAAGCCCTGAGAACTTCGACCCTTCGGCGTAAGGAGGAGAAGATGAGCAGACGGAGTCCCGCAGCCCTCGTTCCGGTCGCCCTCGCGGCGGCCTTCGCCCTCGCTGCTCTGCCCGGTACGGGTCGCGCCGCCGAAGCGCTCAGGTTCGGAGTGGCCGGGGCCCACAGCGGCGACCTCGCCTCCTACGGGATCCCCAGCCGCAACGCCGCGGAGATGATCATCAAGGAAGTGAACGCCAAGGGCGGCGTCCTCGGCAAGAAGGTCGAGCTCTTCATCGAAGACGACGTCTGCAAGCCGGAGGTGGCCGCCAACACGGCGGCGAAGCTCGTCTCCGAGCACGTGGACGTCGTCCTGGGCCACATCTGCAGCGGGGCCACGAAGGCGGCCCTGGGAACGTACAAGAGCGCCAACGTGGTCGTGGTGTCGCCGTCGGCCACCAACCCGCCGCTCACCCAGAGCGGGGAGTACCCGAACTTCTTCCGGACCATCGCCTCCGACGACGCCCAGGCGAAGCTCGGGGTCGACTTCGCGATCGGGGCGCTCAAGGTGAAGAAGATCGCCGTCGTCCACGACAAGGGGGACTACGGCAAGGGCTTCGCCGAGTTCGCGAAGACCTTCATCGAGCAGTCCGGCAAGGCCCAGGTGGTCCTCTTCGAAGGCATCACGCCCGGTGCGGTCGACTACTCGGCCATTGTCCAGAAGATCAAGCAGAACGCCACGGAGGCCGTGATCTACGGAGGCTATCACCCCGAGGCCTCCAAGATCGTCAGCCAAATGCGCAAGAAGAAGATGAAGACCTACTTCATCTCCGACGACGGCGTGAAGGACGACACCTTCATCAAGGTCGCCGGGAAGTTCGCGGAGGGTGTCTACGCCTCCGGGCCGAAGGACGTCTCCAAGATTCCGCTGGCGAACAAGGCGAACGAGGAGCACCGGAAGACCTACGGGACCGAGCCGGGGGCCTTCTACCTCCAGGCCTATGCCGCGACGCTGGCCCTCCTGAACGCCGTCGAGAAGGCGGGTTCGACGGACTACAACGCCGTCGTGAAGGCGCTGCGGACCCAGTGGGTCGAGACTCCGCTCGGCAGGATCAGCTTCGACCAGCGGGGCGACGCCGTCGGAGTGGGCTTCTCCATGTATCAGGTGCAGAGCGGCAAATACGTAGAGGTACCGGTCAAGAAGTAAGGGGCCCTCGCCCGCGATGACGTACTTTCTGGAGATCTTCCTGGGCGGTCTCACCCGCGGGAGCATCTACGCGCTCATCGCCCTCGGCTACACGATGGTGTACGGCATCATCGAGCTCATCAACTTCGCCCACGGGGAGATCTACATGATCGGGGCCTTCACCGGCCTGATCGTCTCCACCGTGCTGACGATGGAGGGGATGAGCGGTCTGGCGGTCCTCGCGCTGGCGTGCGTCGTGGCCGTGGTGTACGCCTCGGCCTACGGCTTCACCCTCGAGAAGATCGCCTATCAGCCGCTGCGCAGCGCGCCCCGCCTCTCACCGCTGATCAGCGCGATCGGCATGTCGATCTTTCTCCAGAACTACGTGAGGCTCGCCCAGACGTCGGATTTCCTCCCGTTTCCGGGCCTCATCCCCGAGCTCGCGTTCCTGGAGCCCTTCTCGTCCTGGATCACGTCGGCCGAGGTGGTGATCGTCACCGTGACGGCCGTGACGATGGTGTGTCTGACCCTCCTGATCAAGTTCACGCGGATCGGCAAGGCGATGCGCGCCACCGCCCAGGACCGGACCATGGCCCTGCTCGTAGGCGTCAACGTGAACCGCATCATCTCGACGACGTTCGTCATCGGGTCGGCCCTGGCCGCCCTGGGGGGCGTGCTCATCGCCTCCCACGTCGGCCAGATCAACTTCTTCATCGGCTTCACGGCGGGGATCAAGGCCTTCACGGCGGCCGTACTCGGCGGCATCGGGAGCATTCCCGGGGCCGTACTGGGGGGGCTCGTCCT
Source organism: Deltaproteobacteria bacterium (assembly GCA_016218905.1). The sequence continues at coordinate 8,086 of JACRCS010001071.1, read as the reverse complement.
CGGGCTCACCGAGGCGTTCGGCACGGGGTACATCTCCAGCGACTACGAGGACGTCTTCGCCTTCTGCCTGCTCGTGCTGATCCTCATCTTCCGCCCCTCGGGCCTCCTCGGCCGGGCGAAGGCCCAGAAGGTCTGAGCCGTGCGGGAGGCGCTCCGCTCTGCCGGCGTCGCGGTCTGGTTCATGGCGCTCACGTTCCCGCTCCTCGTGGTCCGGGTAAATACCGTGGAGAACGTGGTGGCCTGGCGCTGGCGGAATCTCGTCTGGGTCGGGCTCGGGGCGTTCGCCTTCTCGTTGGGGTGGCGCCGTCTCCTGGCCCATCGAACGGCGGGGGGAAGATCCCCGCAGGCGGCGGAGGACCGGTGGGCAGCCCTCCGAGACCCCCGGGTGCGGCTCTCGGCGGGCATCGCGGTGGGCCTGTTCGCCCTCGTGTTCCCTTTGCTCTTCTCCTCCTACCAGGTGAACATCCTCATCACCGCGCTCATCTACGTCGTACTGGGCCTCGGCCTGAATATCGTCGTCGGGCTCGCGGGGCTCCTCGATCTCGGGTACGTGGCCTTCTACGCCGTCGGAGCGTACAGCTACGCGCTCCTCAACAAGCACTTCGGCCTCGGCTTCTGGGGTGCCCTGCCCGCGGGGATGGGCCTCGCGGCGCTCTTCGGCATCCTCCTCGGCTTCCCCGTGCTCCGGCTCCGGGGAGACTACCTGGCGATCGTCACGCTCGGCTTCGGAGAGATCATCCGGCTCATCCTCGAGAACTGGAACGAGTTCTCCTACGGGCCGAGCGGCATCGCGAACATCCCCCGCCCGAGCCTCTTCGGAGTGTCGCTCAGTCTCGAACGCGCCACCGTCTATCTCTACTACCTCATGCTCGCCGCCGTGGCCTTCACCATCTTCGTCGTCAATCGCCTCAAGCACTCCCGCCTCGGCCGGTCATGGCTCGCCCTGAGAGAGGACGAGATCGCGTGCCAGGCGATGGGGATCGACCGGACCCGGACGAAGCTCGCGGCCTTTGCCCTGGGCGCCACCTGGGCGGGGATGGGAGGGGTCATCTTCGCTGCCAAGACCAGCTTCGTGAACCCGGCGAGCTTCACCTTCCTCGAATCGGCCATGGTTCTGTCGATCGTCGTCCTGGGAGGCATGGGCTCCAACACCGGGGTGATCCTGGCCGCGCTGCTCCTCGTCCTCCTCCCCGAGTACCTACGCGCCTTCTCGGACTACCGGATGCTCCTCTTCGGCGCGATCATGGTGGTGATGATGGTGTTCCGGCCGCAGGGACTCGTGGGGAGCGCTCGCAGGAAGTACGAGCTCCAGGGCGCCCCGAGCGGTCCCGGGCCGGGCGAGGGCTGACGTGGAGCCGGTGCTCGAGGTGAAGGGCCTCTCCATGAGCTTCGGAGGCCTCCAGGCCCTCGACCGGGTGGACCTGGACATCAAACCTCGCGAGATCGTGGCGCTCATCGGGCCCAACGGGGCCGGCAAGACCACCCTCTTCAACTGCATCACCGGGATGCACCGGGCGACGGCCGGCGAGATCCTCTTTCGTCGCGAGGGAGGCGGCGCGGAGCGCCTCAACAGGCTGAAGCCGAACGAGATCACCGAAAGGGGAATGGCGCGGACGTTCCAGAACATCCGCATAGTCCCGTACATGACGGCGCTCGAGAACGTGATGATCGGGCGCCACTGCCGGACTTCCGCCGGGATCCTGGGCGCCATCTTCCGCGGGCGGGCGACCCGGGCCGAAGAGGCCGACACGGTCTCGCGCAGCTACGAGCTGCTGCGGCGAGTCGGGCTGGCACACCACGCGGAAGACCTCGCCGCCAACCTCCCGTACGGGGCCCAGAGGAGGCTCGAGATCGCGCGCGCGCTCGCCACGGAGCCCCGGCTGCTCCTCCTCGACGAACCGGCGGCCGGTCTGAACCCCCACGAGACGGCTGAGCTCGACGCGCTCATCCAGCGGATCCGGAGCGACGCGGGGATCTCGATCCTGCTCATCGAGCACGACATGCGCCTGGTGATGAGCATCTCGGATCGGGCCTTCGTGCTGGACTACGGGAGGAAGATCGCGCAGGGAAGCCCACAGGAGATCCGCAACGACCCCGCCGTCATCAAGGCCTACCTGGGGGAAGAACCCGCCTGAGCCCTGGGGCCCGTGACCCGGCTACAAAGAAACTCCACCTGCACCATCGCCGGGGACCGTAGGGCGGGGCTTGCCCCGCCGAAGCGGCTGAAGGTCACGGCCAACTCAGTGGGGCATCGGGACGAGGAGCGTGAAGTCCGTCCCTGCGCCGGGGCGCGACTCGACCCGGATCTCCCCGCCCAGCTCGCGCTCGACCGTCTGGAGCACGTCGTCCAGGCCGACGCCTCGACCTGACGTTTCGGTGACCTCCCGGGCCGTTGACACCCCTGCGCAAAAAGCGATCCTGCCGAGCTCGGCCGCCGACAGGCTCTCGGCCGCTTCCGCTCGGACCACGCCCTTGCGGATCGCCGATGCCCGGATGCTATCCACGTCGAGCCCCCTGCCGTCGTCCGAGACGAGGAGAGAGAGCGAACCGTTCTCCCGAGCCGCACGCAGGACCAAGTGCCCGATCCGGGGTTTGCCCGCTCTTTCCCGCTCTTCCCCCGTCTCGATCCCGTGGTCGAGGGCGTTGCGCAGCAGGTGCAGGAGCACCCGGTTGAGCGCGGGCGCGAGGTCCACGTCGATGCGGGTGTCGTCCCCCTCGAAGCGGAACTCCACGTCCTTACTGAGTCGCTCGGCGAGGCCCGTTACCAGCCTCACCGAGCGGGCGAGCGCCCGGGGAGCGGGCACGGTCCGGAGGCTGCGGAGGCGCCCGACCGCTTCGTCCCTCATTCGGCGCACCTCGGCCTTTTCCGTCCCGACATCCTTGGCGGCGGCCTCGACGCCTCGGATGTGTTCGGCGATCTCCTGTGCCGAGACGCGCAGGTTGAGGTTTCTCTCCCCTTCCGTGTCTCCCAGGAGCCGGGCGGCGCCTCGCGCAATCCTCATGAAGGCGGCCGAGAGCTCCTGAAGGGAGGCGCCCAGGGCCTTCGGATCCGCCGTCGCACGTAGGTCCGCCCGTCGAAACGCCTCCAGCCGGTCCTCCACCCGCGCGGCGGCCTCGGTCACCGGGTTCATGGAGAAGCTCGCCGCCGCACCCTTGATGGTGTGGACGCCTCGGAACATCTCGTTGGCCTGGAAGGTGTCCGGCCCGGAGGGACCGAACTCGGCCGCCAGTGCGTCGAGCGTGCGCAGAATCGCGTGCCCCTCGAAGAGCACCTCGCCGAAGAGGTCCGGGTCTTCGGCCAGGGCGCGAAGATAGAGGTTCTCCTGCTCGGTCTCCGCGGCACGCCGGGCCAGGATCTTCTCCCGGGTGATGTCTTCGACGATCACCAGGAGGTTCGTCGCCTCCCGGCCCCTTCGGATCGGGCGGTAGTCCAGTCGAAGCCACCGCGCGTCGTCGCCGTCCCCGTACCGGAGTTCCGGGAGCGGATTGAGCTCCGCCATCGAGTCCTCCGGGACGAGATCTCTCTCGAAGACCTCCAGGTACTGGCGCAGTCCGTCGCGCTCACTCCCCTCCGGCAGGCCGAGGACCTCCACGAAGCTCCGGCCCGCCATCCCCTCCTGCAGAAGCCGTTCCGCGGAGCGGGAGCACTCCGCCTGGACGCGAAGCTCTTCGTCCAGGGAGAGGAGGCCGGAGGGAACCGAATCCATGATCAGCCGGAGCTGCGCGTTTCGGGCCTCGATCGTCCGATGGGAGGCCGCCAGGTCGGCGAGCATCGTGTTGATCGACTGCGCGAGTCTGGAGATCTCGTCGCGGCCTCCGGTCTCGAGCCGCGCGGAGAAGTCGCCGTCGCGTCCGATCCCCACGGCTCCCTTGCTGAGCCGCGCCAGACGCCGGAGGACCGACCCCTCCAGAACGAAGAGGATCACTCCACCAAGGAGCAGGCCTACCGTGAGGATCGACACCACGAGCCACAGGAGGACGAGCTGGGCGCGGACCTGGATCTGACTCTGGGTCAGGAGACCCTGCCGGTAGATCTCGCGGGGTACGTCCACCCGCAGGAGGAGCGCCGGCCGCGCCTGGAAGTCCCTCACCAGCGAGTACCCCGCCATTCGATCGGCGCCGAGCGCTTCAACGAGGATCCCGTCGCTCCCGAGACGCCCGAGGGCCGCCGCGAAGGGGCCGGAGAGCGGCCGGTCGGCGCGCTCGCTGCGGATCGTCAAGTGCGTGACCGCGCCGAGCCGCTCGAAGACCGTTGCGTCGAGCATCCGGCCGAAGACGACCGACCCGCGGAGCGGGCCCTTCCCTTCCGAGGTGGTGATCGGCCGGGAGACGACCATCAGCGGCCCCTCCGGCAGAAGCAGGATCCCACTGTGCGCGTCGTCCACGTCGCGGTGGAGGAGGAGGGGTCGACCCGGCCGGAGTTGCTCGCCCAAGCTGGCCGGCACGGGGAGCCCCTCTCCCGCCTCGAGATCGTACCAGCGCCTGAAGGCGACGATCCCGTCCGGGCCGATGATGGCGAGGAAGTTGAGCTTGAGGTCTGAGAGCGCCGTGTCTTTCAGGTTGGAGCTGACATAGGCCGGATTGCGGTCGACCACGAACCGGTAGGTATCGTCCCATTGCGCCCAATCGGCGGCCTTCACCGAGAGGTTCTCGATTTCGACCTGTAGAGCGTCCCGAGCTCGCTGGGCGTGCTGCCTCGTGTCGGTCTGCTCGATCCTGGCGAAACCGGCGAGGAGGTCCCTCTCCACCTCCATGAAACCGCTCCGGACGATCTCTCGCACGGTTCCGTGCAGGAGGACGAGGGCGACGACCAGCGTGGAGGCGATGACAATGAGAATTCTGGATCGGAGCGTCACGACTCATCCCTCCGGCGGGCGCGACGGACGGGCCGCTACTGCGTACTCTTCAGCAGTCGGCCGACCCGCGTCACGATCGTCTCCTTGACGAAAGGTTTGGTCACGTAGTCGTTGGCGCCTGCCTTCACCGCCTCGAGGATGTTTCGCTTCTGGCCTTCCGTCGTGACCACGATGATCGGAACGGTATTCCCTTCCCTCCGGACGGCCTTCATGACATCGATGCCCAGCATCTTCGGCATGTTCCAGTCGAGCAGGACGATCTCGTAGGAGACCGTCCCCAGCAGTTCCAGGGCTGCCTCGCCGTCCTCCACACAGTCCACGTCGAGCCCCATACTCTGGAGGATGTCGCGCAGGACCATGCGCATCGTGTTGGAGTCGTCGGCCACGAGGGCTCTCATCGTTCTCCTCTCAGAGGCGGCGCGACGGCGCTCAGCCCTGCAGGCGATGGGCGAACCGCCCGAGCCGGGGCGGTTTTGTCCCTAGTGATCGGCTTGCGCCGGGCGGCGCTTGAGCCGGGCGCACGTCGAAAGACGCCCGCGAGATCGATTGCTGGCGAAGAAGGGATTGCGCCTTCCGAGATTCGCTACTCAGGAGGTCTGCGCAGGAGCTCCGCGAGTTCGGAGGGCCGGTCGAGGGGCGCGCGGCACGAAAAACCCTCGCAGACGTAGGCCAGGGGGCGTTCTCCGCCCTTCATTCCGGCCGTGAAGGGGGCGAGCTCCTCGAGCGGCTCCCGGGCCAGAAGGGAGGCGGTTTCGGGAGCGTAGGCGCTCGCGAGCTCGGACAGGAAGGCCCGGGTGCCCTGGGCCGCCGGGTCTCCCGCTACGACGACTTCCCGCGCCGGCTCGAGGAGCAGGGAGGCAGCCTGGAGGAAGTGCGTGTGAGTGGACGGTTGTTCCGTGACCCGCCCAGAAAAGGCGTCGAGCGTCGCTCGGGCCCGCCCCTCCCAGCCGGGATCGCCGGTCAGGAGCCAGAGCCTCGCGAACACCTCGAGGGCCACGGAGTTGGCCGAAGGGATGGCGCCGTCGTAGACCTCCTTGGGGCGCAGAATCAGAGCCTCCGCGTCCGAGGCCGTGTCGAAGAGACCCTCGTCCTGCTCGTCCCAGAAGCGTGCGACGAGCTCCCGTGCCAGTTGGAGCCCTTTCCGGAGCGCGTCGGGGTCGTACCCGGCCTCGTAGAGGTCGAGGAAAGCGCGCGCCAGGAAGGCGTAGTCCTCGGCCACCGCCGCAATGCCGGCCTCGCCCTCGCGGTACGTGCGCGAGAGCCTGTCCTCCGGTCGTAGCTCCTTCCAGAGGAAGTCGGCCGCCCTTCGACCTGCCTCCAGGTACGTCTCCTCGCCGAGGGCACGGCCGGCCCTCGCGAGCGCCGAGATCGTGAGGCCGTTCCAGGCAGTGATGATCTTGTCGTCCAGCCCCGGGCGGACTCTGCGCTCCCTGGCCTCGAAGAGCCGCCGGCGGGCGGCCTCCACCCAGTCGGGGAGGCGCGGGGGTTCGTCGGGCGCGGGCGGTCCGCGCCGCGGGAGGTGGAGGATGTTGGTTCCCAGCCGCCAGCCCGTCGCCTCGTCCTCGTAGTTCCCGTCTTCCGTAACGCCGTAAAACTCGCAGAAGCGTTCCCCCTTCTCCGGGCCGAGGAGATCGAGGATCTCCCGCTTGGTCCAGACGTAGAACTTCCCCTCGACCCCTTCCGAGTCCGCGTCCTCGGCCGAGTAGAACGCCCCTTCCGGGCTCCTCAGGTCCCGCAGGACGTACTCGAGCGTCCGGCGGACGACCTCGGCCCACCGCGGGCGACCGGTCGCCAGGAACGCCTCCACGTAGGCGACGGCGAGTCCGGCCTGGTCGTAGAGCATCTTCTCGAAGTGCGGGACGAGCCAGTCGGCGTCCGTCGCGTAGCGGTGGAAGCCGAACCCCACTTGGTCGAAGACACCGCCGTCCGCCAGGGCCGTGAGCGTCGCTTCCACGACGCCCAGGAGCCGCGGATCCCCGCCGCGCCGGTATCTCCGGAGCAGGAAGGTCAGGTTGTGGGGGGTCGGGAACTTGGGAGCCGTCCCGAATCCTCCATGCTCCTCGTCGTAGGCCGAGAGCAGGAACTCCTCGGCCGCGGCCATCGTGCCGGCGTTCAAGACCCCCTCCCCCCGGCGCCGCGTCGCGGCGGTCAAGCGCCGCACGAAGTCCCGCCCCGACGCGAGCACCTTCTCCGGCTCCCGCGCCCACACCTCGCCGGCGCGCGCGACGAGCTCGATCAATCCGATCCGCCCGTACCGGCTCTCCTTGGGGAAGTACGTGCCGGCGAAGAAGGGAGTCCCTTCCGGCGTCAGCAGGACGTTGAGCGGCCAACCGCCGCTCCCCGTGAGGGCCTGGCAGACCGTCATGTAGACCTGGTCCAGGTCCGGGCGCTCCTCGCGGTCGACCTTGATCGAGACACAGACGGAGTTGAGGGTCTCGGCCACCTTCTCGTCCTCGAAGCTCTCGCGCTCCATGACGTGGCACCAGTGGCAGGTGGAGTAGCCGATCGAGAGAAAGACGATCTTCTTTTCCCGGCGCGCCTTCTCGAAGGCCTCCGCCCCCCAGGGGAACCAGTCGACGGGGTTGTGGGCGTGCTGGAGGAGGTACGGGCTCTTCTCCCGCGCGAGGCGGTTGGGGGGCCGGGCGTTCATGCTGCGGCTATCCTTCCGACGGAGGCAAGCGGGCCGGGAGCGGCTCCTTCCTCCTTTCTACCGCCCGGCGGAAGGGCGTCAAACGGGGGCAGAATCTTACGGGTGGTCGGAAGAGAGAAGAATTATCCAATAGAACATTGTTTCTACCCTCTTGACATGGGATGCTGCCGGCGCTAGCATCGGCACAGTATTCTGCATGTTGTTCAGTATACTGGATGGATCGGCGCCCTCGGGAGGAGGAATTGGCCAGGGACAATCGTTTTACCTCCTTGACCCCGGCCGTCGAGCAGGCGGCGGAGATCCTCCGCTATCTGGCGACCGAACCGGCCTTGAGGGCCGGGCTCGCTCAGATCGCCAGGGCGGTCGACATCAACAAGAGCAAGACCCACGTCATCTTGGATGCGTTGAACCGGGCAGGCTTCGTCCGCAAGGACCCGACGAGCAAACTCTACTGCCTCGGCCTGGGACTGGTCCCCATCGCCCTGACGGCCCTGCAGAACGCCAGCTACAAGGACGCGGTCCGGCCCATTCTGGCCGAACTGGCGGAGGAAACGCGAGTTTCGGCCCTGTTCGGGCTGGT
>JACRCS010001083.1 GCA_016218905.1 Deltaproteobacteria bacterium | reverse complement strand
GGAGATCTTCCGCGACTTCAAGAAGGGCGTCGAGCAGCAGCTCTCGCCCGAGGACTTCGAAACCCACTACAACCTCGGGATCGCGTACAAAGAGATGGGCCTCACCGATGAGGCGATCGGCGAGTTCCAGCTCGCCGCCAAGGACCCGCTCCACGCCGTCGAGTGCTGCGCGATGCTCGGGCTCTGTTTCCTCGAGAAGGGCCTCCCTCAGCTCGCCGTGAAGTGGTACCGCAAGGGGCTCGAGACGATCGGCATCAAGGAAGACGACCGCCTCGGCATTCAGTACGCTCTTGCCGGGGTCCAGGAGCAGATCGGGGACCGCGAGGGAGCCTACCGGACCTATCTCGAGATCTTCGGCTCGAGCGCCGGTTACCGCGACGTCCCCGACCGGCTCAAAGAGCTGAAGCCCTTCGCGACCTCCTGACGGCCACCGTCGTCAGCCGTCTTTCGCCGGTTTTCTGCTGGAGGGTTTCCCCTTCTTCGTCTCGCCGAAGGCGGAGTGCGTCCGGAAACCGCCGTGCGCCTTCTTCGCCGGGCCGTTCTCGCGGAGCTTGGCGTGGTAGTCGACCGGAGCGCGTTGACTGAGCCCCTCGCCGCGCCGGGCCGCCTCGAACGCCGTGCGGAGCGTTCCCATCATCTCCTCGCGCCGCCGGTAAAGCCTCTTGAGGGGGCGCGGCGCGTGCCGCGCCAGCGCGTAGGCCGTCAGGAGCGGCAGGGCGATCGTCGCGTCGCAGTAGCAGACGACGGTGTCGGGCAGGGCGCTCGGGTCGATCTTGCCCCACGAGACCGCCTCGGACGGCGTTGCCCCCGACAGACCCCCCGTGTCGGGCCGCGCGTCGGTGAACTGGAGGAAGAAGTCGTGCCCCGCCTCGTCGATTCCGAGGACCTCCTGGATCTGGGGCTCGGTCTGGAGAAGGAAGTTCTTCGGGCTCCCGCCCCCGACGATGAGGACGGCGCTCTTCCCGCCCGATCTCTTGGCCGCATAGACGATCGAGGCCGTCTCGTTCACGTCGGCGGAAACGTCGAAGGAGAACCCACCCCCCTCGAGGGCGCGCCTCGCGACGTTCATCCCGATCGAGGAGTCGCCGGGGGAGCTCGTGTAGATCGGGAAGTCGTACTTGTAAGCCGAAGCGAGGACCGACTGGTCGGGTGGAACGCCGAGCTTCTTCTGACGTGCGGCGAGGTAGCGGCCCGCGAGCCAGTGGAACTCCGCCGTCGACATCGGCCGCTGGAAGTCGGGAGCCTTGAGCATCTCGCGGAAGAAGGCGTCGGTGTCGAGAAGGACCTCGTAGGGGAAGACGATGTCGTAGATCCGAATGACGCCGTCGTTGCGGAGGGCGACGTCGTCGAACGTCGGCTTCCCCTCGTGGATCGGCATCCCGAGCCCGTGGTGGACGTCGTGGTAGAGGTTCGCGCCCGTGGAGATCATCCAATCGATGAAGCCGGCCTTGATGAGCGGGATGATGCAGGCCAGGCCGAGTCCGGCGGGCGTGAGGGCCCCCGTCAGCGAGACCCCGACCGTCACATCCGGGTCGAGCAGTCTCTTCGCGACGAGGCCGCATCCCTCGCGGAGGCGGGCGGCGTTGTATGCGGAGAACGTCTGGTCGATCAGGTCCGCGGCGCGGACGCTTCCCCGGACGGGGCGGGGCGCGATCCGGCGACCGGAGAGGTAGGGGCTCGTGGCTTTCTGCTTGGCCATACGGCCGGGAACCGTAGCAGGGCCGGATCGAAACGGAAAGGGGCGTCGCGCCGGTAATATCGCGGTCCCGATGAGCCGTGCCCCCTCCGACGCCGCGCGCGACGCGCCGCTCCTCTCCGTGCGGTCCCTCGTCGTCGCGTTCGGCGACACGCGTGTCGTCGACGGCGTGTCGTTCGACGTTTCGCGGGGAGAGGTCGTCGCGCTCGTCGGCGAGTCGGGCTCGGGCAAGACGGTCACGGGCCTCTCGCTCCTCGATCTGGTGCCCGAGCCGGGCCGGCGTATCGCTGGCGAGATCGTCTTCGAGGGGCGAGACGTCGCCGCGCTTCCCGAGCGGGAGCTGAGACACCTGCGAGGTGGCGGGATCGGATTCGTCTACCAGGAGCCGGGAGCCGACCTCGATCCCGTTCGGACGATCGGAAGCGAGCTGATCGCCGTTCTCCGGCGTCACCTCGCCCTCTCCCGGGCCGAGGCTCGCTCGGAGGCTCTCTCGTGGCTCTCGCGCGTGGCGCTGCCCGACCCGGAAGCGCGGATGGGTGACCTGCCGCACCGGATGTCCGGAGGTATGAGGCAGCGCGCGATGATGGCCCTCGCGCTCGCGGGAGGTCCGGCGCTTCTCGTCGCGGACGAGCCGACGACGGCGCTCGACATGACGATTCAGGCGCAGATTCTCGATCTCCTGCTCCGCTTGCGCGACGAGCTCGGCCTCGCGGTCCTCCTCGTTACGCACTCCCTCTGTATCGTCGCCGAGGTGGCCGACCGCGCCCTCGTGATGTACGCGGGCGAGATCGTCGAGGTGGCGCCCGTGGAACGACTTCTCAGGGCACCCGAGCACCCGTACACGAAGGCGCTCCTCGCCTCGAGTCCCGACGCGGCGGAGGGGGCGGGGCGGGCGAAGCTCTCGGCGATCGGCGGCACCGTGCCCGAGCCGGGGAGCGGGCCACGGGGCTGTCGTTTCGCTCCTCGCTGCCCGGCCGCCTTCGACCGGTGCGCCGTCGAGCACCCCGGCACCGTGGACCTTCCCGGCGGGCGGGTTGCCTGCTTTCTCGCAGGGGAGAAACGCCGATGACGGTCGACGCGCCCTCTGCGGGAGCGGGCCCCGAGCCCCTTCTTTCGGTGCGAGGCCTCTCGAAGGCGTTTCGCGCCTCCCGCTCGCTCCTCTGGGGGGGGATCCGTCGCGAGGTCCGCGCCGTTGCCGACGTTTCCTTCGACCTCGCCGCCGGCGAGACCCTCGCCCTCGTCGGCGAGTCGGGCTCGGGCAAGAGCACGACGGCCCGGCTCGTTCTGCGCCTCCTCACGCCCGACAACGGAGCCATCCTTTTCGACGGCCGGGATTGGCTTTCGATTTCGCGTGCCGAGCTGGACCGGGCGCGTCGGGACATCGGCGTCGTCTTCCAGGACCCGGGCAGCTCGCTCAACCCGCGGATGACCGTCGCCGCCATCGTCGGCGAGCCGCTCGCCATCCATCGCATCGGGAGCCGTGCCGAGCGCCGCGAGCGCGTTCCCGCCCGGCTCGACGCGGTCGGCCTGCCTCGGCAGGCCGCCGACCGGCGCCCGGGGGAGTTCTCGGGCGGCCAGCGGCAACGAATCGCCATCGCCCGGGCCCTGGCCACGGAGCCGAAGCTCGTCGTCCTGGACGAGCCGGTCTCGGCGCTCGACGTCTCTATTCGCGCGCAGGTCCTGAACCTCCTCCTCGAGCTCCAGGAGACGACTCCTTCGCGCCCGGCGTACCTCTTCATCGGGCACGATCTCGGGGTCGTGAGACACCTCGCCGACCGGACCGCGGTCATGTATCTCGGCCGGATCGTCGAGGAGGGGCCCACGGACGAGGTCCTCGGGGCACCCCGTCACCCCTACACGGCCCTTCTCCTGGCCTCGCGGCCCGGACCCGGCAGGAGGGAAGACCCGGACGCCTCGCGGCGCCGGATGAGCGCGGGCGACCCTGCCTCACTCGCCAATCCCCCTTCCGGTTGCCCCTTCCACCCCCGCTGTCCGCGTGCGGGCGACGCGTGCCGGGAGCAGCGTCCGGACGAGCGGATCGAGCCGGGGAGTACGATCCGGCGGTACGCCTGCCACGACCCGGAACCCCGCCGAGGGGGAAACTTTTCCGCCCCGTTTTCGTAACGGATTCGCGTGGATACACCTCGCAAGGAGGACGTCTTGAACACCGACGATCGGGAGCGCCGCTTCCCGCGCCGCGCGGCCGCGGCCGCGCTCCTCGCCCTCACGCCGTTCTGGAGCGGAGCCGCCCTCGCCGCCGAGCCGGGCGCCCGCGTGATCGTTCCGATCGGGAGCGGGCAAAGGCAGGCCCAGCCCCTTCCCGAGGGGGAGAAGATCGAGCTGACCCTCGCCCAGGCCATCGAGTTCGCCCTGCGCAACACGCTCGACCTGGACGTCGCCTCCCTCACTTACCAGCGGACGGGTTTCAGTATCGGAGCCGCGTCGGGCGCCTTCGACCCGAGCCTCACGGCGGCCGTCAACGCCAGCTCGCGCGAGACTCCGACCACCAGCAGCTTCCAGGCCCCGGCCTCGAAGGCGCAGCGTTTCGATCTCGGGATCGGCGGCCTCACCCAGATCGGCACGGAGTACAGCCTCGGGTTCGTCGGCGAGCGGTCCGACTCCCCGACCAAGACGCCGATCCCGGGCTACGTCGAGATCAACCCGAAGCTCGAGACCGGTCTGACCGCGTCCGTCACCCAGCCCATCCTCAGGGGCTTCGGTCGGGACGTGAACACCCGCCTCGTCGTCCAGAGCCGTCTCCTTCAGGACGCGTCGGCGTGGGACTTCGTCGTGACCATCCAGAACGCGGTGCAGCTCGTCGAGAACGCGTACTGGGATCTCGTCTACGCCAACGCGAACCTCGAGTCCAAGAAGGAAGCTCTCGACCGCGCGAACGACTTCAACCGGATCACCAAGATCAAGATCGACGTCGGGGCGCTCGCCCCGATCGAGATCGTCCAGACCGAGGTGACGATCGCCCAGCGCGAGCAGGAGATCATCCTCGCCGAGGGGCAGATCGGGGACGCCCAGGACCGCCTGAAGAGGCTCCTGAACGTCACGGACCTCTCGACCTGGAGCCGTCCGATCGTCCCGATGGACAAGCCCTCCGAGGAGAAGGTCACCATCGACGTCGAGGCCGGAATCCGGTCCGCGATCGAGGTGAGGCCTGAGGTGAAGCAGGCCCTCGTCGACATCGAGTCGAAGAAGGTCAGCCTCGTTTTCAACCGGAACGAGCTCAAGCCGAGACTCGACGCGAAGGGCTCTTACGGTCTCGCGGGTGTCGGCTACAACAACGACGCCGTCACGGAAGGCTCGAGCTACTCGGGCGCCATCTCCCAGATCGGGAGCGTCGACTACCCGAACTGGTCGATCGGCCTCGCCTTCTCCGTTCCCCTGGGCAACCGGACGGCCAAGGCGAACGCGGCGATCGCCGCCACCGATCTCGATCTGGCGAATACGAACCTCGCCCTCCTCAAGCAGAACCTCTCCCTCGAGGTCCGCACCGCGGCCCGGAACGTCGACACGGCCCGTCGTTCGGTCGCGGCCGCGAAGAAGGGACGCGAGCTCGCCGACCGGAACCTCGATGCCGAGCGCAAGAAGTTCGACAACGGCATGACGACCTCGTTCACGGTCGCCCAGGTTCAGAACGACCTCTCGACGGCGCGGTCGAACGAGCTGCTGGCGATCGCCGGCTACCTGAAGTCGATGGTCTCCTGGCACAAGGCCGTGGGCGATCTCCTGCAGGTCAAGAACGTCGAGATCGCCGGTCTGCCGGTACCGATCGAGAGGGCTGCGGCGGAGGAGGGGGCCCGCCCGTGACCGACTCTGAGCCCGGCGCCTTGACGGCACCGGGCGGGCCGGAGCCGGGGCTTTCCCCGTTCTCCGCGCTCAGCGGACCCTTCACGAGCCCCGCGACCACGTTCGCGGGGCTC
>JACRCS010001067.1 GCA_016218905.1 Deltaproteobacteria bacterium | reverse complement strand
GTCGCCCGGGCGGAGCTCTCCCACCCGAAGGGCCGCCGGGGCGCCCTCGCGCTTCGCCCGGAGCGGGTGAGGGTGGAATCGTCGCAGGACGCGGCCGGGACGAACCGGTTCTCCGGGGTCGTCGAGGACCGGCTCTTCCTCGGGGGCGCGACGGTCTACCGGGTGCGGCTCGAAGGCGGGGCGGTCCTGGAGGCCTCACTCCCGAACGCCGCGGGCCCGCCGCGGCTCGGCCCGGGCGTGCCGGTCCAGCTCTCGTGGGGTGAAGATGCGGTGCGCTTCCTCGTCGATTAGCGGGCGGAGGGCCGCCGTCGTCGGCGCGCCGCTCCTCTACCTGCTCCTCTTCTTCGCGGCCCCCACCGCCCTGATGGTCGTCGCGGCCTTCCGCGTCGGCGACGAGTTCGGCGGCCTCGCGCCCCTCTGGGCCGGGGGCCGGCTCCAGCTCACCGGCGAGGCCTACGGGCGCTTCCTCTCGGACCCGATCTACCTGGAGGTCTTCCTGCGCTCCGCGGGCTACGCGGCCGCGACCACCGCCGCCTGCCTCGTCCTCGCCTTTCCCCTGGCGCTCGCCATCGTCCGCAGCCCGGCCCGGCGCCGCAGTCTCCTCGTCCTGCTCGTGATCCTCCCCTTCTGGAGCAACTTCCTCGTCCGGGTGTACGCCTGGATGATGCTCCTGAGCCCCGAGGGCTTTCTACTGCGCGGTCTGAACGCCGGGCTCGCGGCCGTCGGACTCCCTCCCCTCCAGCTTCTCTTCACGCCGGCGGCCGTGATCGTCTGCCTCGTCTACGTGAACCTCCCCTTCATGGTCCTCCCGCTCTACGCGAACCTGGAGCGCCACGACCCGGCCCTGCTGGAGGCCGCGCGGGACCTCGGGGCGGGGCCGCTCCGGGCGTTTCGGACCGTGACGCTGCCGCTCTGCCGGCCCGGCATCCTCGCCGGAGCGGCGCTCGTCGGGATTCCAGCGCTCGGCGCCTTCGCGGTTCCCGATCTCGTCGGCGGCACGCGCTCGACCATGCTCGGGAGCGTCATCAGCCAGCAGTTCCTCGCGGCGCGCGATTGGCCCTTCGGCTCGGTCCTCGCGGTGGTCCTCACGCTCGCCGCCATCGCCCTCGCCGCACTCGTCCGCCGCGCCGTTCGCTCGGGGGAGCGCCGTGGGTAGGCAGTCGCGCCTCGTCCTCGCGGCCGCCCTCGCGGGCTACGCCTTCCTTTACCTCCCCCTCGTCCTGGTGGTGGCCTTCTCCTTCAACGACTCGCGCCTCAACGCGGAGTGGGTCGGCTTCACCTGGCGGTGGTACCGGGTCCTCCTCGCGGACGGCAACATGCTCCGGGCAGCTTACAACTCCCTCGTCATCGCCGCGGTTTCGACGCTCGCGGCGACGGTCCTCGGAACGCTCGCGGGCTTCGCCCTCCACCGCTACCGGCCCCGGCTCCTCGGCTTCCTGGTGGTGACCCCGCTCGCGGTGCCCGACATCCTGAGCGGGGTGAGCCTGCTCCTGCTCTTCGTGCTCCTCAACGTGACCCTCGGCCTCACGTCGGTGGTCCTCGCCCACATCTCTTTCTCGCTCTCGTACGTCGCCCTGGTGGTCCGGGCGAGCCTGGCCGGCCTCGACCCCGCGCTCGTCGAAGCCGCCAGGGACCTGGGCGCGACCCCCTTTCAGGCGTTCCGCCGGATCACCGCGCCCCTCATCGCGCCGGGGATCCTGGCCGGAGCGTTCCTCGCCTTCAGCCTCTCGCTCGACGACTTCGTGATCACCTTCTTCACGGCCGGAGCGGGCATCAACACGCTTCCGCTCCAGATCTACTCCATGCTAAAGGTGGCGGTCACCCCCGAGGTGAACGTAGTCTCCACGCTCCTGATGGCCGTGACCCTCGTCCTGGTGATCGCCGCCTCCCGGCTCGCTCCCCAGGCCCTCCGACTGCGCTGACTTTCACCATCTCCAAAGGGAGGCACCGATGCTCCGACTCCTCGCGGCCCTTCTCCTCCTCGCTTCGGCCGCCCACGCCCAGGACGTCCTCCACGTCTACAACTGGACGGACTACATCCCGCCGGAGACGGTCCAGCGCTTCGAGAAGGAGAACCGCTGCAAGGTCGTCTACACGACCTACGGCTCCAACGAGGAGCTCCTCGCAAAGCTCGCCGCCGGGGCGAAGGGGTACGACATCATCGTCCCCACAGACTACGCGGTAGAGATCCTGATCCGGCAGGACGCGCTCCTGCCCCTGGACCGGAGCAAGCTCAAGAACTGGGGGAACCTGGATCCCGCCTTCCTCGACCGCCCCTTCGACCCCGGCAACCGCTACTCGGTCCCGTACGCCTACGGGCTCGCGCTCCTCGGGTACAACGAGAAGAAGATGAAGGCGCTCGGGATCCCCACCGACACCTGGGCGGCCCTCTTCGAGCCCAAGCACCTGGAGAAGATGAAGGGCAAGGTGACCGTCCTGGACGACCAGAAGGAGCTCGTCGGCGACGCCCTGCGCTATCTGGGCTACCCCGCGGGAGACACGGACGAGAGCCACTGGAAGGAGGCCGCGGCCCTGATCCGCCGGGCCAAACCCTACTGGGCCGCGTTCAACGGCACCAGCTACATCCGGCTGCTCGCCTCGGGGCAGGTCTGGCTCGTCCACGGCTACTCCATGGACGTCTACCAGGCCCAGGAGGCCGCGGACAAGGCGGGCAAGGGCGTCCGGATCGGGTATTCGATCCCCAAGGAGGGGTCGACGATGGGGATGGACAACCTCGTCATCCTGAAGACCGCCCCCAGGCCCGACCTCGCCCACCGGTTCATCGACTTCATGCTCGACGGCCGAAACGCCGCCGGCCTGACGAACCAGATCGGCGCCGGCAACCCCAACCGCGCCGCGCTGCGCCACGTGGACCCGAAGCTCGCGAAGAACAAGGTGATCTTCCCCGACGCCGAGACCATGGCGCGGCTCGAGAACCTGCGGGAGCTCGGGGCGGAGAAGCGGAAGGCCCTGAACCGGCTCTGGACGGAGATCAAGCTGAAGTAGGTCAGGTTAAGGTTAAGGTTGAGGTTGAGGTTAAGCGCGAGGGGCGAGGATCAACCGCATCGCCTAAACCTCAACCTTAACCTCAACCTCGGGTCATTTCTCACCGCCGTTCTGGTGAAGCTTCACACAAATCGCCCCCTGGGCCCCGGGTCTCCGCCCTCCTCCAAGCTGCCCCTGTAAGAGCATCCAAGTCTACGATATCCTGGCGTTTTCAGTTTCAGATCGGGCGGTGGCACACCCATTGCTTCCTATCCGGCAGGCGACTGGCGTCCCGGAGCGTCGCTTTCCCCGCCCGGCCGGTCAGAAGGCAAGGGGGGCGGCCGGAGAAGGCGGAGAAGACCATGATCACGGCGGGCATCGACGTTGGAAGCAAGAACATCCGGGTGGTGATCCTGGCCGACGGGAAGGTGATCGCGCGCGCCATCGGGACCGCCGGCTACGAGCAGAACGCGGTCGCGAAGGAGCTCTTCCGGAAGGCGCTCGACGAGGCGGGGCTGAAGCGCGAGGACATCGGGCACGTCGCCGCAACGGGCGCGGGGAGAGACGCGATCGACTTCGCCGACTCCCGGGTGACCGACGTGACGGCGGCGGCGCGGGGCGCCAACACGCTCTACCCCGGGGCGAAGACGATCGTCGAGGTGGGGGCGGAGGAGAGCCGGGGCATCAAGACCGACGGGAGGGGCCGAGTGCTCGACTCGGCCGTGAACGAGAAGTGCGCTGCCGGGTCCGGGAGCTTCACCGAGTCCATGGCGCGGGCCCTCGGCATGAGCCTCAAGGACTTCGCGGAGAAGAGCCTCGAGAGCACCGTGAAGATCCCGATGAACGCCCAGTGCACGGTCTTCGCCGAGAGCGAGGTGGTCTCCCTGATCCACTCGGGGACGGAGAAGAGGGACATCTCCCGCGCCGTCCACGACGCCATCGCGAGCCGCGTCTCTTCCATGGTCCGGCGGGTCAAGCTCGAGGGCGAGGTGGTGCTCCTTGGAGGGCTCGCCTACAACCCCGGGTGCGTGAAGAGCCGGAAGGAGAACCTCGAGGTGCAGGAGGTGAAGATCCCGGATGAGCCGGAGTTCGTCGACGCGCTCGGCGCGGCGGTCATCGCCGGCGAGCGCGCCTGAGATCCACGGGAGTAGCGGCGTGTCCGAGCGGAAGCAGGAGTTCTGGCGCTGGACGGAGGACTGCGTCGTCGATCCCGACCTGGACTGGCGGGAGGCCGAGGTCATCACGCTGGGGGTGGACGTCGGGAGCGTGAGCTCCGAGGCCCTCGTCTGCCTGGACGGGAAGCTCTACGCCTACAATACCGTGCGCACCGGCGCGAACTCCCCGGAGTCCGCCCAGAACGCCATGAGGGGACTCTTCGAGAAGACGGGCCTGAAGTTCGAAGACGTCCACTACACGGTCGGGACGGGCTACGGGCGGGTGAACATCCCCTTCGCGGGCTTTGCCGACTTCCTGACGAATGCGAGCGGTTGGGGTATCACGGTGACCTATGATGGCAGTGACCGGATGGTGCTCAATGCGACCAGCAAAG
>JACRCS010001066.1 GCA_016218905.1 Deltaproteobacteria bacterium | reverse complement strand
AGCTTGACGTTCTCCATGGCGCGGGCCACCTGGTCCATGCCGAGGAGCTGCTGCTGGCTCGAGGCCGCGATCTGGAGCGCGGCCCGGGCGGACTCCTCGATGCTCGCGCCCATCTCGAGGATCGCGTCCCCTGCCTTCTTGGACTGACGGACTCCCTCGTCCACCGCCCTGCTCCCCTGCTCGGTGGCGAGCACCGCAGCGTTCGTCGCCTTCTGGATCTCGTTCAGGATCCCCCGTACCTGCGCCGTGGCCTGCTTCGACTGCTCGGCGAGGCTTTTCACTTCCTGGGCCACCACGGCGAACCCCTTGCCCTGGTCCCCCGCCTTTGCCGCCTCGATGGCCGCGTTTACCGCCAGCATGGTCGACTGCTCGGCCAGATCGTTGACCGAGGCCGTGATCTCCCCGATCGTCTGGCTCTGCTCGGAGAGCCGCACGATGCTCTCTGCGATGGATTCCATCTGCCCGTGGATCCGGTTCATCCCGGCCACGGATTCCTCGACCGAGGTCCTCCCCGCCTGCGCCACGCCCACGGCGCGCTGGGCCCCCTCGGAGACGTTTTTGGCCTTCTCGTGGGCGGCGTGGGCCGTCTGCTTCACCTCTTCGACCGTGCTCGTCGTCTCGCTCACCGCCGTCGCCGTCTCGCTCGCGCCCGCCGCGACCTCGGTCGTCGTGGTCAGGATCTGGGCCGTGGCCTCGGTCAGGATGCTGACCGAGTCCTGGATCTCGAGCATCACGCGATGCAAGCTGTCCTCGGCCCGCCGGCGCTCGGTCACGTCCCGGGCCGCCGCGAAGACGCCCAGGATCTTGCCGTCCGGATCCTTGTAGACCGAGGCGTTGTAGAGGACGTGGACGAGCTGGCCCTGCGCGTGACGGAGGGTGAGCGGATAGTCCGTGACGTACCCCTTCTCGAAGACCTGCCGATATCCCTCTCGGGCCTTTTCGGGCTCGGTGAAGTAATTGGAGAAGTCGGTCCCGATCAGCCTCTCCCGGCTCATGCCGGTCACCCTGACGGTAGCCTCGTTTACGTCGGTGATCTTGCCTTCGGGGCTGATGGTGACGAGCGGATCGAGGCTCGCCTCGATGAGGCTGCGGGCGTACTGGGAGGCGAGCCTCTGTCCGGTCACGTCGCGGGCCGCGTCGAAGACGCCCAGGATCTTGCCGACGGCATCCTTGTAGACCGAAGCGTTGTAGAGGACGTGCGAGAGCTTTCCCCCCGCGTGCCGGATCGTCAGCGGGTAATCGGTGACGAAGCCCTGGTCGAAGACCCGCCGGTAGCCGTCCCGCGCCCGGTCGGGCTCGATGAAGTAGTTCGAGAAGTCTGTGCCGATGAGGCTCTGCCGGGGAACTCCGGTTGCACTGACGGTCGCCTCGTTCACGTCGGTGATCTTGCCCTCGGGGCTGATGGTGACGAGCGGGTCGAGGGAGGCCTCGATCAGGCTGCGGGCGTAGTGGAACGCGAAACGGAGCTTCTCCTCCGCCTGCTTCTTCTCGGTGATGTCAGTGCTTACGAGGAGGTAGCCTATCGCGTTGCCCGCCGGGTCGTTGCGCCGCGTGACGACGAGGTTCGCGGTGAACCGGGAGCCGTCCTTGCGGACGCGCTGGAACTCCCCTTCCGACAGTCCCTTTTCGTAAGCCGTCTTGAGGAGCTGGGCCACCGCGCCAGAGGCCAGGTCTTCGGGTGCGTGCAGGATGCTCGATTCCCTGTTGATAACCTCTTCCTCCCGGTACCCGTAGTTGAGCCGCGCCCCCTCGTTCCAGGAGAGGATGTGGTGGTTCAGGTCCTTTCCGATGATCGAGTATCTCGTGGAGCTCTGGAGGATGTTGTCGAGGAAGTTCTTCGTCTCGGCGAACTCACGCAGCACGCGTTTGGTCTCGGTAACATCGCGGGCCGCAGCGAACACGCCTTGGACTTTGCCCTCCACGTCGCGATAGACCGAGGCGTTGTAGAGAACGTCCACGAGTCTTCCCTCCCGGTGCCGGATGGTGAGGGGATAGTCCGTCACGAACCCCTCGGCGAAGACCCGCTCGTAGCCCCGTCGGGCCTTATCCGGCTCGGTGAAGTAGTCGGAGAAGTCGGTGCCGACCAGCGCTTCGCGGGCCAGCCCGGTCACCTTGACCGTTGCCTCGTTCACGTCGGTGATCTTGCCCTGCGGGCTGATCGTGACGAGCGGATCGAGGCTCGCCTCGAGCAGGCTCCGGGCGTATTGGGAGACCTGAACCTCTGATTGCTTCGCCTTACTCTCCTCCTCTGCCCGGGCCGACGCCACCCGGTTACGCCAGAGCAGCGCCCCTACGACAAAGGCGGCCACCACGAGGAGCACGGCGGGGATCAGCCCGAGCCCCAAACGGGGCGCGCTCTCCGCCTGCGCGGACGCCTCGGTAGCCCAGATCGCCACGGCCAGCGCGGCCCCTAGAAGTCGGGCCGCAGCCCCGGCCGGACCCCCCCTCGCCCCCGTCTCTCCGCCTCTCGGTGCAGCCATTCGTTCCTCCTGTTCAGAAACCATCCCTTGGCGGTCATAGGGCGTGCCGTGCCCGCCTGGCCCCCGGAGCCCCCGAACGTGGGCCGGCGGGCGGCCGCCCTACCTATCCCTATGGTCCCAGCCGGCCTCTAGACCTCCTCGTGCACGACGATGCGCGGGTCGGAAAGGATCTTGCTCCCGTCCAGCACGACGAGCCTCTCCCGGGTCACGCCCTTGAGGTACTCGGCGCGTACTTCGGTCAGCGTAGGCAGCGAGGGCTGTAGAGCGTCGGCTGGAAGGGACCGGAATCCCAGGATCTCGTCCGCGAGGACGCCGAACTCCATGGCGCCGTCGCCGAGGATCAGGACCTTGTTCAGGTCGGAGGGGCCCTTCTCCGGTAGGTCGAAGAACTTCCGCAGGTCGAGGACGGAGAGGATCCTGCCACGCACGTTCACGACGCCCAGGACGAAGGGCGGCGTGCACGGGATCGGCGCCAGGTCTTTGAGCGGATAGACCTCCCCGACGTAGGCCGACTCGATCCCGTAGCGCTCCGACGAGACGAGGAACTCGACGACCTGCAGCCGCTCCCCGGCGGGCTCCCTCTCCGGCACCCGGGCGAGCGCCCGCGCCCGCTGCCGGAGGATCCTCCGGCGCTCCTCCTGCGTCGGAATCCACTCGCCGGCTTCGGCCGCAGGGGAGACGCGGCCGCCATCGGCAGGCGAGGGAGGGCGCTCTGCCCCAGCAGTCGGTTTCCCGCGCTTCATCCGCGTTCCTTCATGACGTCCGTCGAGCGGATCATTTCCACGAGCCTGCCTGCAAGCATGCCCTCCGACTCCGGGATCACCTCGGCCTGACCGTACCCCGCGAGCAGCCCCAGGGCGTTCTCGAAGTGCTTGCGCGCCGCGTTCGCCTTGCCCTGCCTCCAGGCAAGGTGGGCCAGTGAGATGTGGGCGAGGACCAGGTCCCGATCCAGGTAAAGGGCCCGTTTCAGCGAGCTTTCCGCCTCAGCAAGCGCACCGAGCTCCTGGAGGATCGTTGCGCGCAGGTAGTGGAGCCCGGGGTTCATCTTGTCGAGCGCGAGCGCTCCTTCCGAGGCCTCGAGCGCCTCGGTGAGCCGGCCCTGGTCGGCCAGGGACCGACACCGTAGCGCAAACTCGCGGGCATCGCGGACCCGAGGCTCGGCGGGCGGCGGCGTGTCGGCCCTCGAGGGCCGCGGCGACCGGAGCGGGCTGAGCGCGGGAGCGTCGGCGGGGGACCGGTTCGGCCGCGCCCCTCTCTCCCCAGCTCGCCGCTTGCGGTAGAGGACCGCCTCACCGAAGTTTACGGGTTCGAATCGCCTGAGGAGAGGCTGCGAGACTTCGCAGGGGGCCACGGCGAGCCAACCCCCCTCGACGAGGCACCCGTGGAGCCGGCGGATGACATCCTTCGCGGCTTCCGGGGTGAAGTACATGAGGACGTTGCGGCAGAAGATCACGTCCACGCGATCCGTGTTCTCGCCGGGGAGGGGATAGCAGGGCTCGGCGAGGTTGAGCCACGAGAAGCTCACCAGCTTCCGGACCTCCGGCGAGATCTCGAAGCGCCCGCCTCCCACCGCCGTGAAGTACCTCTCCCGGAACCCCTTGGGAGCGCAGCGGAAGGACCAGCTCGTGTAGATCCCCTCTCGGGCCCGCCGGAGCGCTTCCGGATTGACGTCGGTCGCCAGGATGGAAACCTTCCAGCCCCGGAGGCTCTCCATCGCCTTCAGCACGGCGGCGATGGAGTACGGTTCCTCTCCCGTGGCGCAGCCCGCGCTCCAGATCTTGAGGCTCTGCTCGCGCCCCCACCGCTTCCAGACGAGCTCGGGCAGGATCTCCTCTTCCAGGAGCTCGAGGCTCCGGGGCTCCCGAAAGAAATAGGTTTCGCCGACCGTCAGATGTCTCGCGAGCATCTCGATCTGCTCCCGCGGGGCGGGCGAAGACAGGAGCGATCGGAGGTAGCGCTCGGGGTGCTCGAAGCCGGCCTCACGGGCGGCGGCCCAGGCCCCCTGCTGCAAGGTTGTCCACTTGTCGCGGGAGAAGCGGAGCCCGAGGCGGGCCGCCACGTAGGCGCTGAGCTCCGAGAGGCCGGCTTCCGAAAGATCCCGCTCCGCGCCCGAGCGAAGGGCGCCCGCGCCCGTCATCCGCCGCCTCCCCCGCTCTCCTGTCCGAGGCCGAGGGTCGCCAGCCGGTCGCGCAGGGAAGCCTCTTCCTCCAGAGAGAGGGCGCGGTCGAGGTCGGAGATGAGCACCATTCCGTCCGGGAGCACCATCACCCCCTCGATGGGATCCATCCGGGGCAGGATCTCCTCGGCTGGGACCACCGCTTCCGGCGGGCATTCGACCAGCCCGTGGACCGCGTCGGCCACGAGCGCAAAGGAAAGCCGGGAGGTGGAGGCGACGATGAAGGAATCGGAGAGCCGGATGTCCCTGTCCGGAAGGGAGAAGCGCCGGCGCAGCTGGATCACCGGGACGACCCTGCCCCGCAGGTTGATGAGCCCCAGCACGACCTCCGGGGCGCCCGGCAGGGGCGTGATCTCGGCGGCACTCACCACCCGTTCCACCGCCTCAAGGCGCAGCGCGTACCGCTGCGCGTCGAGGGTAAAGACGAGGAGTGGAGGTGATCCGTTCACGGGTCCGGCCTTCCTCTTACGGACGAGGGCAGGCAGAGACGGCCCGGCGCACCTGCGCGTATCGGGTCTTTCGATCGGCCGTCGGCCGATTCGCATACTGAGCGCCAGGCGCTGACTCTATATCACGCGACCCCTGACTTGGCTAGGCAGAGCGGGACGGCCCCGGGGGACGCCCCTGCCCACTCGACCGCCGGCCAGCCAGTCGGCGAGTTCCAGGAGCTTCAGAGGACCTGTCGTAGCAACGCACCACGCGCAGTTTAGAGCTGACGCGCCAGCCCTGCCGGCCCGCCGGCGGGAATGCCTGCCCGAGGGCCGTTGAAATCGACCCCGCCTTCGTGGATAGTTACGCACCTCGACCCGAGCGCCTCTACGTTATGGAACGGAGAGGAGTGGCTGAAATCCGGGTTCCTCTCGGCAACCCTCCTGTGAGCAGCCCGGCGCCCCGAGGTGCGCGGCCATTCCAATTCTTGAGCTTCCCGGGCTGCGAGAGCCCCACCACGCGCTGCCGAGGGTTCGAACGCAGCCGTATCCCTGTTTCCTCGACAGCGGACGCGACCCCGACGGTGTGGGCCGGCGATCCTATCTCGCGTGCAGGCCGTTTTTGGTCGTCCACTCCAAAGGCAGCGTGTCTCGCCTGACCCGCCCGAGAGAGGGGCGCGAGGAGTCCTGGTCCGGCGATCCCTTCCGACTTCTGAAAGAGCTCCTCGCGGCGCACCGTTCATCGACTCCGTCTCCCTTTCCTCTGGCTGCCGGCGGAGCGATCGGCTACTTCGGGTACGACCTCCTGCACCACGTCGAAGAGGTCCCCTCCAGGAGTCGCGACGACCTGGGGATGCCGGATCTCTTCCTCGCGTTCTACGACGCGGTCGCCGTGTTCGACCACTCCGCCGGCCGCGCCTGGCTGGCGACGAGCGCTACGGCCGACGGCGCGATGGTCGAGGAGCTCAGACAGCTTTTCACCCGGCCCGACGCTCCGACCGCCCCGGGAACCGCGCAGTCGCTCCGCGCTTCGGAGCTGAGCAGCAACTTCACGCGAAGCGAGTATCTAGCTGCCATCGAAAAGATCAGGGAGTACATCGTCCGGGGTGACGTCTACCAGGTGAACTTGTCGCAGCGGTTCTCGGCGCCGTTCAGAGGAGACCCCCTCGAGTTCTACCAGCGCCTGAGGGCGGCGAGCCCGGCGCCCTTCGGCGCCTGCCTCTTCCCCGACGGCTTCTCGATCCTGAGCAACTCGCCCGAGCGCTACCTCCTCATCGACGAGGCGGGCTACATCGAAACCCGGCCGATCAAGGGCACCCGGCCGCGGGGGCGGACTCCGGCCGAGGACGAAGCGCTCGCCGAGGAGCTTCGCCGCAGCGAAAAGGACCGCGCCGAGCACGTGATGATCGTGGATCTCGAGCGGAACGACCTCGGCCGGGTCTGCGAGTACGCCTCCGTCCACGTGCCGCAGCTCGAAACGGTGGAGTCCTATGCCAACGTGCACCACCTCGTCTCCACGGTCGCGGGGCGGGTGCACCCGGCGCGTGACGCGGTCGACTGCATCCGCAACTCGTTTCCGGGCGGTTCGATCACCGGCGCGCCCAAGGTGAAGGCCATGGAGATCATCGACGAGCTCGAGCCCACCTGCCGGGGCGTCTACTGCGGTTCGATCGGCTACATCGACTTCTCCGGCCGGGTCGACCTGAACATCGCGATCCGAACGGCGATCGTCCGGGACGGCCAGGTGTACTTTCAGGCGGGGGGCGGCATCGTGATGGATTCGGACCCCGCGGAGGAGTACGAGGAGACGCTCACCAAGGCCCAGTCCTTCCTCCGCGTCCTCACCGGAACGTCCCGCGGCTGGGAGCTATGAGGTTCGCGATCGTCGGCCGGGAGCTCGTTCCCGAGGCCGAGGCCGTCCTCTCTGCCTCGGACCGGGGACTTCTCTTCGGCGACGGGCTCTTCGCAGCTCAACCGTCTCGCCCGGGCCGCGAGACTACGGCAGGGCCGAACGGAGAGCACTCCGGACTCTCTCCGTGTCCGTTCCAGAGAGGCTCCCGATCCGGTTCAAGATGAGCCGGTTGTCGAGGGTGAAGAGCTTCATCCGGACCATGCACGAAACCTTCAACCCGGCGGCGGCGAGATCGTCGATGGCCGTATCGCCGGGCCAGGGGCTGTGTCCCTTCGAAGTGATCATGGCGAGGATTGTGTGCCCGGCGTGATTGAAGGCCGACCCGCTCAGGACGAGCG
This sequence comes from Deltaproteobacteria bacterium, assembly GCA_016218905.1. The sequence goes on along the minus strand of JACRCS010001066.1, from coordinate 5,422 downwards.
CGGGTCGTTTCTTCGCGCCCAGTTTCTCTGTGAAAGGGAACGGCACGACCGCCACGTCCCACCGCTCACAGGTCACCGAAAGCCTCCTCGTCTTCCGCCGTGTCCCATTCGTCCATCGTCTCGGACAGGGCAGCATGAAACGCTCGGTCGAAGGGCTCCAGACGCCGGAGCACGACCACGCCTTCCCGTAGTTCGTACTCCACGAGATCGCCGGGTCCGAGGTCCAACTCTTCCCTGACCTCCTTGGGGATCGTGACCTGGCCCTTCGCCGAGATGCGGCTCGTCAGCATGATCGACTCCCACTGTTCTTTACGGTAAAGAGTAAAGAGTCGGCCTGCCGCCAGTCAAGTGGGATGCCGAGCTCGCCGGCCGCACGCAACACGATGCTCCGGACCAGCGCGGGGAGACAGCCCGAGCCGAGCGAGGGGGTGCGGATCTCGCCGACTTGCCGCCAGAAGAGGTGACACTGGTCGATGGTGCTCGCGCGCCCTGCGCCATGCCTTGCGCACGACGAGAAAGAGCGGACCCTCTGGAGGGCCCGCTCTTTTGTTAGAGCCTCTTGCGATTCGGCTCAGGCTGCGCGGACGTTCGAAGCCTGAGGGCCCTTTTGGCCCTGAGTCGCATCAAACTCCACCGCCTGCCCCTCGGTCAGCGTCTTGAACCCGTTGCCCTGGACGGCGCTGAAGTGCACGAATAGATCAGGCCCACCGTTGTCCGGAGTGATGAATCCGAACCCCTTCTGATCGTTGAACCACTTCACTGTTCCTCTTGCCATGGGACATTCTCCTGTCTCTCGGGGACTACTCATCCCACTGTGATGCAACTGCGATGGTCAACGGAGAGAGGGATCAAATCCCAGGCGCCTGAAGCTTGTCCATCGAATTGCCGGGCGGCGCATTTCATGCGCCAGAAAGCAGAAGAGAGAGAAGCGACGGTCGCCTCTCCCTCTTTGGATTTGCACACCGAAACTGCCGAGCCAGGCCGGATCAGCCTGACCCGAGAAGGAGATGATGCGCCTTACTGTGATCAACCACAAGGGGAATCTTCCTGGAGTCGAGGTTGCGCAGCAGGGCACCCCCGCCGGCCAAGACGATCCCTTGGTCGACGATGTCACCGGCCGGTTCCGGAGGCGTCTTCTCGGGCGCCGTGCGAACGGCCTGGACGATCGCCCCGGCGGGTTCCCGCAGGCTCTCGCGCACCTCCTCGGCCCCGACCGTGACGGTCTTCGGGACCCCGCCAGCGGATCACGGCCCTTCACTTCGAAGGAGCGCGCGCCCGCCCTGGCTCCTGTCGCGGCAATCCCGGCGACGCAGCATGGAGGAAGGAAACCCTGGCGCACTATACACCGCTCGGCGGGCGGACCCCGATTTCTTCCAGCGGGCGGGAGATCTCCTGGGAGGAGTTCCGCTACGGCTCGAGCTTGTATCCGATCTGTCGTACCGTCTTGAGATGGCGGGGCCTGGCGGGGTCGGCTTCGATCTTGTGACGGAGCGCCAGGATGAAGTTGTCCACGGTTCGCGCTGTGCCGTCAAAGTTCCACCCCCAGACCTGCTCCAGGATGTGCTCCCGGGTGAAGGGGCGTCCGGGCGACCGGGCCAGAAGCTGGAGGAGTTCGTACTCCTTGGCCGAGAGACTCACCTCCGCTCCGGCAACCGTGACCCGCCGGCGGGCAGGGTCGATCTCGACGTCTCCGAACCGGATCGGGGCGGCTGCGTCGGTTCGGCGTCGGCGCAGCAAGGCCTCGACTCGGGCCAGGAGCTCCGGAAGTTCGAACGGCTTCCCGAGGTAGTCGTCAGCCCCGAGCCGCAGGCCCTCGACCTTCTGGCCGGTGCCGCCACGCGCCGACAGGATGAGCACGGGGACGTCCTGCCCCCTTTGGCGCAATTCCGCCAGGATCTCCAGACCCGAGGCGCCCGGGAGCATGACGTCGAGGACGATCAGGTCGGGTCTGGCCTCGAGGGCCTTGACGAGGCCCTCCTCCCCGTCCCGAGCCGTCACGGCGCGGTACCCTTGCAAGGCGAAGTTCATGGCCAGGCCTTCGCGCAGCGACCGGTCGTCCTCGATGACGAGGACCGTTTCCCCCGACCGGGTTTCTCCTCGCCCGTGGGTTCCGTTCATTTGGCGAGCTCCTCGCCGAGGGCGGGCAGGGTCACGGAAAACCGGCTACCGAGCCCCTCCTTGCTCTCCACGGACACCTGACCGCCTTGGGCCTCGGCGAAGTGGCGCACGACGGCGAGCCCGAGGCCTGCCCCCGAAGGCGCGCTGCGCCGATGCGCCTCTACCCGGTAGAAGGGCTCGAAGATCCGGCGGAGCTCCTCGCGGGGAATGCCGATCCCGTTGTCCTCCACCGCGATGATTACCCGGCGACCAGAGCCCGCCGCGGCCCGTGCGCCCCCAGGTTCGTCCCGCGTGGACAGGCGGATCTCCTTTGGGCTCTTCCCGTACTTGTAGGCGTTCACGAGCAAGTTAAGGACGATCGAGGCGACGGCGTGCCGGTCATGCTTCACCCGGGCCGTGCTCTCGAGCGCGACCGAGAGCCGCGCTTCGTCGGCGGGGACCATGCGCTCGAAGCGCGCGACCGCCTGCCGCACCGCCTCTTCCACCGACTCGTCGACGGGCTCGAGGGTGTCGCGGTCCTTGGCGGCGGAGCGCCACGTGAGGATCCGGTCGATGATCTCCTCGAGCCACTCCGTCTCCCGGAGGATGGTCTCGAGGCTCTCGGATCGGCGCGCCGGATCCTCGTCCAGCCTGCCGGTGGCGAGGGTCTGAGCGTACATCCGGATCGAGGTGAGAGGCGTCCGCAGGTCGTGGGAGACGTTGGCGAGCAGATCGGCCTGGAGCCGCGCGATCCGGGCGCGACGGCCCAGGAGGATCGCAGCCGCGGCGACGCCGCCGAGGGCGGCAGCCGCAAAGGAGATCACGAGGACGCCCACGAGGATCGCGTAGGAGCTCTCGCCGCGCACGAGGGTCACGATGCCGACCGAAGTCGACAGGAGCACGGGCAGCACGACCCCCACCGAGAGGGCCACCATCGCTCCGGTGAGACTCAGGGTGGGCCGGCGGCGGCGGAGCCGGTCCAAGCGGAGGAGCGTCATGCCCGCCAGTCTGCTCCGGCGAGGCTGCAGGGCAAGAGGAGCCCACGACTCACATCGCCGCCGCCTCCCGGGCCGGCTCGGGCTCACAGGCGCACGGGAGGGGAACCGTTGCGACCCCGGGCGCGCCGGGCCGGAACCGGGTCACGAGCGTCTTCGGCTGGAGGACGTCTCCCAAGATGCGGAGCCGGAGCCTCCAACGAGCAGCGAGCACGCGGGCGGCGGCCCTCCGAAGGTGCGTGCCGGGTGAGGGCGGCCCGAGCGCTTCGGCGATCTGTCGGTCTAGGGCGAGAGCGCGCCGGCGCTCCTGATCGTTCACCGGGCCGCGCGCAAGGGCGGGCAGCACCGCAGACCACTTCCTGGTCTGCTCGCGCAGTTGACGCATCCGAAGGTCAAGACAGGCGTCCCGGCGGGGAAAGTCGGCGAGGCGGCGATGGCCTCGGAGCGACGTCTCGACTACCCGATACATGGAGCTTGAGTTCTCCTCGTAGTCCTGTCGAAAGGCGGCCGTGAGCCACCACTCGGCGCTGTCACCAGGGAACGCCGGATGCTGGTAGGCGAGGTGCTTTTGGCCGTGCCACTCCTCGAAAGGGAGCTCGGTCCGGAGGACGTGCCGCTCTTGCTGCTCCCGGTAGAGCCCGGTCACCGGCATGGGCGTGAGAAGCATGAACTGCGTGAGGTCCGCCTCGAGACCCACGAGGAAGTCGATGTCGCCCTGGATGTTCGCCGGCGTGTGATGCTCCTGGCAGAGGATGCCGGAAGCGAGCACGACGACGCCTCGCTCCCGCAACTCCCGGACGAGGGCACGGGCGTCGACGCCCTCGTTCTTCGGGTAGTTTCCCTCGGAGCCGGACGCCTCGACGCCGATCCAGACGAAGCCCACCCCAAGCCGAACCAGGTTGTCCAGCCCGAAGGCGCCGATCGCCTCGGCGGACGAGAAGATGTTGAACCGGAAGTAGCGTCCATGGCGGTCCATCTCCTCGAGGAGCTCTCTCGCCCGGTCGGTATCCTTGAGGAAATTCTCGTCCATCACGAAGAACTCGTCGGTACCGCGCAGGTCGGCGATCGTTCGAGCCGTCTCGAAGAGGTCCCGGCCCGTAGGAAGGAACGAGTGATAGCGGCGGTCGAAGAAGTGGGACGTGGAACAGAAACGGCAGCCGTTCACGCAACCGAGGCCGGGCACGAGGAGGCTTGCGCCGATCCCCGGTACGGGCACGCCCAGAATCGACCTGCGCTCGACGCTGGGGAGAACGGGGTGGACGAGCGGACCGTCCGGGTCCTGCCCCAGCAGGGAGCGCATCCCTCGGATCCCTTCTCCTCGGATCACGTGATCGCAGTCGATCCGCACCCCGATCCCTTCGATCGCGGTCCCGTGGCCACCGAGCACGATGACCGCCTTCGGAGCATACCGGCGGGTCAGGCGCGCCATCTCCCGAGCCTTGAGGAAGTTCGGGGTGATGAAGGAGAGCCCGACGACGTCATAACCCTTCCGGACTTCGCGCAGGAAGCGCTTGCGGCTCGGGAAGTCGAGCACCGTCACGTCCGCGTCCAAGTTGGCGGCCAAGAAGTAGAGCCCGAAGGAACGGTGATGGTAGCGCCAGGAACTCGCGCCCTGCGCCTTGGTGACCTGGTTGTGGAAGAGTTCCATGATGTTCTCTTTGCGGCCGTAGGCGTCGTCCACGCCGAACGGTCCGAAGACGCCGGACAGGAGGATTCGCTTTCGGGTTGGGCGCGGGCGTGCGAGTTCGATGCTCATGGCTCTCCATCGTTCGGCGGCAGGGTTTCGGAGTCCGTTGGACCGCGCGTGAGGCTACAGGGCCGAAGTCATGGTCTCGTCACGGTGGAAATCGAAAGCCAAGGGCCCGAGCTCGTGGCGCGAGTTGGGAAGGCAGCTGCTTTATTGCTTTGGGCTCGTGGCTGGCCAGACAAGCAATAAAGCAAGGACGTATCCCCGAAGCGCCCCGACGGGACGATCAGCGAGGTCCTCGACGAACCGGTTCGAGCGCTTTTCGTCCCGAACCGCGATCGTCTGCGACGACGGGCGGCAGTTCACGTGTGGGGGCTGGGCCGTCTCTGCCCGAGGGCCGTTGAAATCGACCCCGCCTTCGTGGATAGTTACGCACCTCGACCCGAGCCTCTCCGGGCAACCCTCCTGTGACCAGCCCGGCGCCCCGAGGTGCGCAGCCATTCCAATTCTTGAGCTTCCCGGGCTGCGAGAGCCCCACCACGCGCTGCTGACGGTTCGAACGCAGCCGTATCCCTGTTTCCTCGACAGCGGACGCGACCCCGACGGTGTGGGCCGGCGATCCTATCTCGCGTGCAGGCCGTTT
>JACRCS010001065.1 GCA_016218905.1 Deltaproteobacteria bacterium | reverse complement strand
CCGGAGAGGCTCACCGTCTCCTGCTCCTCGCCGCTGTGCAGGGGGCGGATATCGAAGCACTCCCGCAGCACCTCCCGGCACCCCTGGTGCACGACGCGGGCGGCGGCGCCGACCTGCTCGTTCGAGTAGGGCGTGATGTCGTCCAGGGCGAAGTCCACGAACCGTCCCTTCTCCTGGAGTCGAGCCAGAAACTGCACGACCCCGGCCTCCACGGCCGCCTCCGGGGCCGGAGCGACCCCCTTGGCCCGCGGGGCCGGAGCCTCACCCCCTTCCGGAGCGCGTCGCCTCTTTCCTTTGGCGAGAAGCTGCGCGAGCAGCGAAAGCGCGAGCAGCGCCAGGAGGCCGAGCTGCAGCGGCCGGCCGAAGCGCTCCGGCAGCGGGTAGTGGAAGAGCACGGCGGCCAGCACGAGAGCGAGAGCGGTCAGTACGGGTGTCATCGGACCTCACCAGGTGGACGTCGGGGCGGGACGGCGTCTCCCGCCGGGGCGGTTACGGAGCCTCGGACAAGGGGCGTAGTATAGAGGTCGAGGGGTATGCCATCAAATGCCAGGGCCTCTCGGCCACCGGCTCCCCCAGGAGCCCCGTCACGCAGTTCGATGAGTCCAAACGGCTAAACCGGGTACCCGGTAGGGTATTTGTCTCCAACACTGCCTTGACCCGGACGCCGTCACGTCAATCTTGAACTCGCGGCTACGAACGACCGGGGCGACGCCGGACCGATGGAATCCGCGAAGGGCGATGGAGGTCTGCTTGCGCCGATTGAGGGACGTGGAGCTGATTTCGCAAACGGGAGGTTTCATGCGCCGGTGGGTCGTGCCGTTCGTGACCCTGTTGTCGTGCATACCGGTCGACACCCAAGCGCAGCCGAGCGGCGACAGGGCAGCAGTACGCGAAGACCAGACGGCCTACCTTGCACGCTTGTCAACGCGAGACGATCGCGCAGTGGCCGGGTGCTGCGCCTCAGGCCAAGGCCATCTGTCGCTCCAAGTGGGAAATGATTACGGCCACGGCCCCGTTGGCCGACGCAGTGTTGTCGCTGGCGCCAGCACCTGGCGCCGCCTTCGATCCAGCCCATGCGCGCGGGCGACTCCCCTCGGTGCGCTGGGACTCCAGGCCGCGACAAGGCCTCATTGCGTCTGGGCGACTGGGGGAATTTGACGTCAGCGTGGCACGAACACCGGCGCGGAGCGCGACAATCAGCTGGTACAAGAACGGAGAGCCGATTCCCTTCGACGTGCAGGAAGCATTGAAAGTGCGGGGTGCCGAACTCGCGATGATCGGCTGCCTGGCTTTCGGATCCGGCGAAGGAGGCCGCGTGTATCGCGTGGATGCCCCGGAAAAGGCACCCTTCGCACTGTCGATCAGTTTTCGTAATGCAGCTGTGGCGAGCCAGTCGTCTTCGTACTCGGCGACAGCAGACTACAGCGGACATCTGCCGACGCTGGCGGCCCTTCGGCGGGACGGCGGCGACTGGAGTGCAACGTGTCCGCAATAGGCGTCAGGCATCGCACGCTGATTGGGCAACGCGAGGACCGGTCTCTGTGAACCGCCGGCTCGCTCTACTGGCGAAGATCGTCGGGAGGGCGAGCCGATCGCCGACGAACTCCTTGCGGCACTGAAGGCACCGCTTCTCACCCCGAGACGGTGCCCGGGCTTCCCTCGTGCCCCGCGTTCCTCGGCATGGCGCCGGGGTGGTGCTCATGGCTACCGCTAGTGCGCGGCGCCCTCCGGCAAGCCCCACAGTCCGTCGACGGTGGTTCGCATCTCCCGGTACGCCTGGAAGAATCGAAACCCGCTCAGCCAGGAAATCCCGACGGCATAGAGAACGCCCAGCAGCAGTCCCATGGCTGTCCCCCGCTGCCCGCCCACCATGCCAACCAACATGCCCAGCGCTGCCGCCGGCAGCGCCACGATGATGGGCGAGAAGATCGCATACCAGAACAAGCCGCTCTCGAACCCGCGTGCGGGCATCGCCAACAAAGATCCCATGTTCGACTTCACGCCGATGATGACCTTCTTACGCAGCAGGTGCCCGTATACATAGAGGCACACCTGTTCGCCCTGGTGTATGTATTTGGCAATGTCGTTTCCGAGTTGGTCGTTGGCGACGAAGACTTTCTTCAGGATGCTGTCGCCGATCTGGACAACCGGGAACACCATCCGACTCTTGTACCAATTCGTCTTCCTCGTACCATCAGTGTACTCCGTCTCCGATACGTATACGCCGCCACCGGTTGGGCTCTCCAATGTCTTCACTTCTCCGCAGATCGTCGCCATGATCCACCTCCTCGCCACGTTTCATAGTGGCCGATATCTCCACATCGATGTGATAGACGCCCTGCGCTATCATGTTCCTTCCTTCCGCTCCGGTTGGACCGTTCCACGGCCGTTGCAAGGACTGCGCATCGGCCGACTCCGGCTTTCGGATGCCCTATGGTAACCACGCGGACGAAGAACGTCATCGGATTGCGAAGGCTACTACAATGGCGGGTCGGCGAATCTCCAGTGCGTGAGGCACGGTGGATGGCCGACGAGAGCATCGCAGGTTCGAGACGTTCCGGAGCCCCGCTCTGCGTCGACCGGTCCTGGAAGAGAGTGCAGGCTTGGCGCGCCTCTGCGGCCAGGAGTGCTCCTCGCCGCGTTCCGCCTCTTCCACGACTGTTTGGAGCGGGTGGGTTCAGAACGTCCGTCACCGGCTTCCTCGGGACTCCTTCGGCGCCGCCTGCAGCAGAATGTGCCAGTTCGGCCGGCGCCAGCTCTTCGCGAACTCGGCGGGCGACGCTTCGAGTGCCCGCCGTTCCTTCTCGATCCCATCGAGGAAGAGCACGAACGTGCATTGCGGCGTCGGCCCCTCCCATTCGGCCGACAGCGCCCGGACCATCTCGTTCGGCGTGCTCACCGTCCGGCCGAGCACCCGGCTGACAGGGAAGCGCACCCCCGGCCGCCCGGGGGCGGGCTCGTAGGCCTTGTAGACGAGCTCGGAGCAGACCAGCGAGGAGTCGGTGTCGAAATCGGAGTTGAAGTCGTACGGGCGCCCGGCGCAGTGAAATGCGCGCTCGAGCGCCTGCGCCCTGGCGACGAAAGGGAGATTCGGACGAAGGACGCCGAGCGAGTCGGCGCCAGCCGAGTGCTCGATGGTCGTGAAGATCACGCCCTGGGAGACCGCCTCGAGGATCCGAGGCGGAGCCCCGTGCTCCTCCCGGAGGGACGCCGCGTGAGCCACCGGGTACCGCGCCTGTAGGAGGTGTTCGAAGTCGCCGTCCGAAAAGCCCTGGTCTGTCACCCACCGGGCTGTGTCCGGGTCTCGCCTGAAAAGCGCCGCCCGCTCCGCGGGGGTTCCGACGTAGAGCGCCGCGTGGGTCCAGAAGCCCGGCAGGCCCAGATTCGAGAGGTACCACTCCCGGCGCTCGAAGAGGATGTCGCCAGGCTGGAGCCGGGCGGCGAGCCCCCTGATCTTCTCCGAGGAGATGAGGTTTACGCCGGTCCGCAGCACCCGCACGTCGCCTATCCACTCGGCCACCCCCTTTTGGGCCGGGAACCAGGCGGCAAGAGCGGCGCTGCGGACGACGGCTGCCGCGTTCTCCAGGGTCATGGCCGGCCCCTTCCCCAGCCCCATCTTCCAGAGGGCGGCCGCGTCCTCTTCCATGGCGGAGGCGGTTGGCCCCGACAGCCGGCGTTCACTCGTTCGCAGGGCCTCGATCGCGGCGAACTCGGTCGCCCGGGCGACGTTCAGGAACCGGAATTTGAAGCGTCCGTACGTGCCTGCCGGGAGGCCCATCTCCGGAACCTCCTCGTCCAGGATGACGTCGAGCGAGGGAAGGCGCCGGACCACCGCGATGAACTCGAGCGCGTACCGGTACCCGGCGAGGAAAGAGCCTCCGGTGAGCGCAAAACGGCCAGCCCCGTTCGCCTCCGCGCCGCTCCCGCGGAGCTGGTCGAGGGCGGCCTCGGCGCCCAGGACCATGCTCCACGCTCGCCAGAGATCCACGTTCTCGTCTCGCGTAAGGAGGCGCGTGCGTGCCTCGGCGTCTGCGGGCACGGCCGAGCGCGTGAAGGCGACCGCGGCCCGAAGACCGTCCCGTGCGATGCGAAGCGCCTCGAGTTCCGCGTCCAGCTCCGCGGCCGTCGCGCGCCTCACCCCGGCTGCGAGTACCGCCGCCACGATGGCGATGGCGGCGATGCTCCGGATCCAAACGCTGCCGAGGCGCCTCATCCGTCCACGTGCTCGCGGAGAAACGCGTCGACGACCACCCGGATCTCTCTGGGCCCGGAGTCCTGCATGTCATCCTCCGTCTCAGCAAGGGAACGGCAGGGGGCGCTTGCGCAGCGTGGTGGTGCGGCGTTGGCGGGGTTCTCGGAACGGCACGAGATCCATAGGGACCTCGTGAGTCTAGACCCGTCGCACGGGGAAATCCACCTTGCTGGATGCCAAGGCCGGGGAGTCCTGTAGCGTCTGCATCGCGCACGGATAGGTTCTGCGCCTTGAAAGCCGCCGCTTCCGCCTGGCCCAACGGCCAGGTCCGCGCCGCGCCCTCGGCCGCGCCTCGAGTGGGAGCAGTGGGTGGGGGTCCGCGGAGCCGCAGTCCCGGGCGGCTCGTTCTCGCCCTCGCCGGAATGCTCTTCTTTCGCTACTCGGTGGAGCACGGGTTGATCCCCCCGTGGTGCGGGTGACGGTGGGTATCGTAGCAGGTCTGGGCTGTAAGGGGCGGTCGCGCTGTGGCCTGGGGCTGCCGTCCGCGATTGCGACCCTGGACCGGATCGCGCTCGATACGCCGGCGGCGTTCTTCGACCGGGGATTCGAGCTCGCCGCGGTGGATGCCGAGGGCCGCAGGTGTACCCTGGCACGTGGACGTCTCGTGCCCCGAGGGGGCGACGGGAGGCCGGTGGAGATCACCTTCCCTCCGGCCCGGGTCGCAAGCCTCGAGCTCATGGTGGACGACGGAAGCGACGCGCCCTTGACGTTTCGCGCCGAGGGCCGGTTTGCCGCGCCCGCGCTCTTCTTCGCCGCACCGGCCGGCCGCTACACCCTGCTCCTCGGCAACCCCGAAGACCAGGGCCCGACCTATGAGCTGGCCGTGGCGCGCGACCTGGTGCCGGCCGTGCGAAGCGAGCCGGCCACCGCCGGGGCCCTGGCGCAGAACCCGGCCTTCCGGCGCGCGTCCCGACGGGCGGGCGGCGCCGGCCTGCAGACCGCAGCCCTGTGGGCGGTGCTGGGCGCTTGCGTAGCCGTGCTCGCGTGGCTCACGCTCAGACTCGCGCGCCGCGTGGAGGGACCTCCGGAGGCGCAGTGACCGCTCCGGGGCGTCGCACCTTGGCCCGGGGACCTCGGCCGGGAGATGCCGGAAGGCGGAACCGAGGCCCGAAGCCTTTCCTGTGAGCGGTTGTGCGGTATAATCCGCCCCCGACTGTAGAGACGTGACCCAATTGCCGTGGCGGTTTCATTTGTTTGGAGCGAGGAGGATCCGGTGATCGAGACGACGACGTTGAGCGCGGAACAACTCAAGGCCCTTTCCGACGACCACATGAGCCAGTGGCTGAGCTCCGAGCGGATCACCACCCGCATGCTCAACATCGTCAACGGCTTGCGGCTCAAGGGGATCCTCTGTCACGTCTGCGGTCGCTCGATCGCCAAGACGACGGTCCAGGGGTCGCTCAAGGCCATTCGCCACTCGGGGATGGTCTTGAACGAAGAGCTCAGCGTCCAGGACATCTTCCCGGTGGTGGACAACCTCGAGACCATGGGACTGGGGCCCTGCCGCATCGACATCGGCAAGGTCACCGTGCTGTGG
>JACRCS010001064.1 GCA_016218905.1 Deltaproteobacteria bacterium | reverse complement strand
TTGCGCATCTGCCCCTGAGCGTAGGGTGGGGCGTTCCGCCGCAGGCGGGTTGCCCCACGCGTGGGCGAACCTCGCTGCGCGAGAACCGCCCACCCTACGGCAACCCGGTACGCGCAACTATTTACGACGTCGTGTATAACTCCTGATCACTGATCACCGATTACCGATCACTGGACCGCCGGGCTACATCTTGTACTTGCCGAAGGCCTCGGGATCCAGGTTCTCCAGCAGGTCCTTCCACTCCTCTTCCCCCTCGCCCTCCGCTTCTCCCGTGGACTGCTTGATCTCCACGGACGCCGCCCTCCGGAGCACCTCTTCCTCCGCGTAGATTTCGGCGCCGAGGCGCAGGGCGACGGCGAGGGCGTCGGAGGGCCGGCTGTCCACCAGCCGCGTGGTGCCGCCGGGGATCTGGAGGTGGATCTTCGCGTGGAAGACGTTCGCCTCGAGGGCGTCGATGTCGATCCGCGGGACGCGGGCCCCGAGCTCCTCCAGGCGCATCTGGAGGAGGTCGTGCGTCATCGGCCTCGGAGGCTGTACGCCCTCGAGCGGGTAGGCGATGGCCGCGGATTCCAGAATCCCGATCCAGATGGGTAGCGTGTACTCGTCATCTTCGCCCTTCAGGAGGACTACCGGGCTCTTCGACTGCGGATCGAGCACGAGACCGGCCACCTTCATGCGCACGTACACGTCTCTTCCCTCCCTTCCGGACGAGCGTCGGCCCGCTCTCCCGCGAGGCTGTGGAGCGATGCGGCCGAGATACGCACCGGCACCTCGACCCCCAGGAGAGACTGGTCACCGGCGAAGTTGGCGATCTTGTTCTCGGGCGTGCGGCCCGTGAGCTGCACCCCGCCTCCGTTCCGGCGCGCGGGGCGGTCGGCTTCCTTGCTCCGGCCCTCCACGAGCACCCTTCGGACGCTTCCCACCCACTGGCGATTCCGGCGCAGCGCGTGCTCGTTCTGGAGGGACTGGAGCCTCGCCAGGCGCTCTTCCTTCTCCGGCTCCGGGACGGTGTCGGGCAAGCCGGCCGCCGCGGTCCCGGGCCGCGGGGAGAACTTGAAGCTGAAGAGGCCGTCGAAGATCACGCGCTCCATGGCCTCGAGCGTAGCGCGGAAGTCCTCCTCCCGCTCCCCCGGAAAACCCACGATCATGTCGGACGTGACGGCGATGCCCGGCCGGACCTCCCGGAGCCGGTCGACGAGGCCGACGTAGTGGGCCAGCGTGTAGCGGCGGTTCATGGCGGAGAGGATTCGGTCCGAGCCCGACTGGAGCGGCAGGTGGATGTGGGGCATGAGCTTCGGCTCGTCTCCGAAGAGCCCCATGAGCTCGTCCGAGAGGTCCTTGGGATGGCTGGTGGTGAACCGGATCCGGCGGATCCCCTCCACCCCGGCGACGCGCCGGACCAGGCCGGCGAAGTCGACCTCGCCGCCGCGCCCGTAGGAGTTCACGTTCTGTCCGAGGAGCGTCACCTCGCGCACGCCGCCCCCGGCGAGCCGCTCCACTTCTCGGACGAGCTCCCCGGCGGGCCTCGAGATATCGCGCCCCCGCACGTGGGGCACGATGCAGTAGGCGCAGAAGTTGTCGCACCCCTGCATGACCGTCACGTAGGTCTTGAGTCCGTTCGGCCGGGTGTGGGCGTAGAAGGACTCGATCCGGTCCGGGTCCTCGGCGAGCCCCACGGACACGACCCGCCGCCGCTTCGTTCGGACCTTCTCCACGAGCTCGGGCACCTCGCCGACCGTCTGCGTCCCGAAGACGAGGTCGACGTACGGGGCCCTCGAGAGGACCTTCCGCCCGTCGGACTGCGCGAGGCACCCTCCGACCCCGAGGATCAGCTCGGGCCTGCGCTGCTTCAGCACCTTGTACCGGCCCAGTTGGGAGTAGACCTTCTGCGCCGCCTTCTCGCGGATGGCGCACGTGTTGAGCAGGATGAGGTCGGCCTCGGCCGCGCTTCGAGCGGGGTAGTGTCCCGCGTGCTCGAGGATGCTCGACAGGACGACCGAGTCGTGGTCGTTCATCTGGCAGCCGAAGGTCTGAATGAAGTAGGCGAGATTCACCGGGCACACCTCTCGAAGAGCCGTATCGCTTCGAGGGTCATGTTATCATCCCCCATCGGCGCGGGACAGGGGGCAGGAGCAGGTTGAGGAGGAGCAGGTTTCAGGAGGAGCAGGTTCGAGAAAGGCAGGTTCGGGAAAGGCAGGTTCGAGGAAGAGCAGGGCCCTCGGCCTGCTCGGGCGTCAAGCTACATCACCCTCAACCTGCCTCACCCTCGACCTGAACCTGCCGGAGCGAAACGACTTCTTTCGCGGAGGCTCCCGTCACTGCCGCAGCGAGCGTACGAGCGCCCGGAGCGTGGCGTCCAGCACGGGGCTGTAGGTCCCGCTCGGCAGCTCCTCGAGCCATTCCTGTTGCACCAGGCCGTGCGTCTTCTTCTCGGGCGTTTCGATCTGGAGATCGGCAGTAGCGATGCGCCCCTCCGTGTCCCAACGGATGCGGGTGATCATCACGCCCTCATCGGCTGCCATCACCCTGGCTTTCTGAATCGCGAGTCTCTTCCCTGCGTCGAATCGCTCCTCTCGCATGCTCCGCTCCCTGCTCCCGCGCGCCCGAAGTGAGGATGAACTCCCGGGTCTCACCTCGCAGCACGTTCTCAACGCGTACCGCATCGGTGCTCACCACCGCCCAAAGCGTACCATGGGGCCAGGTTCGCGCCAGGGGAATGCCGGGCTCGCACCCGCTGCCCACCTGCGGTACCTTAAGCCTCTTCCGGTTGCCTTTCGTCGCCCGGACGCCGGGCACGCTTGCGTTGGGGATACGATGGTGAGGGAGATCCGGCAGCGGTTCGAGGCCGTCTACTCGTTTCCGATCTACTTCGTCCGCGGCGCCTTCGCCCTGGAGAACCCGCTCCTCGCCGAGGTCTTCCGCTCCGGCGGCGCCCGGCAACACCGGGCGCTCCTGGTGATCGACTCCGCGGTCCGCCAGGCTCTTCCCGACCTTTCGGAGCGCGCCCGGCGGTTCGCGGCCGCTCACGCCGCCGACGTCGAGCTCGTCGCCGAGCCCTTCGAGATCCGCGGCGGAGAGGTCTGCAAGAACGATCCCCGCGAGGTGGAGGCGCTCCAGGGGCTCATCGAGAAGCACCGGCTCTGCCGGCAGTCCTTCGTCGTGGCGGTCGGGGGCGGCGCCGTCCTCGACGCGGCCGGCTTCGCGGCGGCCACGGCCCACCGCGGCATCCGGCTCATCCGCATGCCGACCACCGTGCTCGCCCAGAACGACGCGGGGGTGGGCGTCAAGAACGGCGTCAACGCCTTCGGCCGGAAGAACTTCCTCGGCACCTTCGCGCCGCCCTTCGCCATCGTGAACGACTTCGACTTCCTCGAGACGCTGGGTCCCCGGGACCTGCGCGCCGGGATCGCCGAGGCGGTCAAGGTCGCCCTCATCAAGGACCGCGGCTTCTTCGACGCGCTCTGCGAGGACCGCAAGCGGCTCGCGTCCTTCGAGGCCGAAGCCATGGAGCGGATGATCGTCAGTTGCGCAGAGCTCCACATCCGGCACATCGCGACGAGCGGCGATCCCTTCGAGTGCGGCTCGGCCCGGCCGCTCGACTTCGGCCACTGGTCGGCGCACAAGCTCGAGGAGCTCACGTCCGGAGGGCTCAAGCATGGAGAGGCCGTGGCGATCGGGATCGCGCTCGACTCGCTCTACGCCCGGCGGGCCGGGCTCCTCACCTCCGGGGAGGTCGAGCGGGTCCTGACCCTGCTCCGGGAGCTCGGCTTCGCGCTCTTCCACCCGGCGCTCCGGTCCATGGACATTGCCGGGGCCCTGGAGGACTTCCGGGAGCACCTCGGCGGCGGACTGACGATCACCTTGCCGGACGGCATCGGAGCCCGGGTCGAGGTGAGCCGGGTCGACACCGAGCTCATGGGCCGCTGCGTCGACGAGCTCGCGTCCCTCGCGCCGGCGCCCGCCTGATGCTCACCTACTGCACCAACATCCACCCGGGCGAGAGCTGGGGCGAGATCTTCGCGAACGTCCGCCGGTACGTCCCCCGGGTGAAGGAAGCGGTCTCGCCGCACGAGCCCTTCCCCATCGGCCTTCGGCTCTCGAACCGGGCCTCTCTGGAGATCGACGCGGCAGAATCGGCGCGCTTCCGCGACTGGTGCGAGGAGCACGGCTGCCTGGTGCGGACCGTCAACGGCTTCCCCTACGGCCCCTTTCACGGAGTGCCCATCAAGGAGGACGTCTATCTTCCGGACTGGCGATACCCCGAGCGCCTCGCGTACACGAAGCGGCTCGCGACGCTCCTCGCCGGGTGGCTCCCGCCGGGCGTGAAGGGCTCGATCTCCACCGTGCCGGTCGGCTTCAAACCGGCGCTGGCCGCCGAGGAGTGGCGGCCGGCCGTCCTCCGGAACCTGGCGGAAGCGCTGGAGCACCTGGACCGCCTGCGTCGGGAGAGCGGCAAGCAGATCGCACTCGCGCTCGAGCCGGAGCCCGCCTGTCTGCTGGAGACGACCGAGGAGGTGGTGGACTTCTTCGACAGCCTGCCGTTCGGCCCCGAGCTGCGGGACCTCCTCGCGGTCTGCTACGACTGCTGCCACCAAGCGCTCGCCTTCGAGCGACCGGCCGAGTCGCTGCGGCGACTCTCCCGTGCCGGCATCCGGATCGCGCACGTCCAGGTCTCCTCGGCGCTGCGGTGCGGCGGGGCGGACCTGGGGCGCCTGGCCGGGTTCTGCGAGCCGTGGTACCTGCATCAGACCGTCGGCCGGCGCCCCGACGGGTCGTTGCTGCGCTGCGGGGACCTGCCCGAGGCGCTCGCCGTGCGGGAGGCCGAAGTCCGGGAGTGGCGGGTCCACTTCCACGTCCCCGTCTTCCTCGGAGAGCTGCCGGCCTGCGGGACGACACGCGGTTTCCTCGAAGAGATCCTTCCCCTCTTCGACCCGGAGGTCCCGCTGGAAGTGGAGACCTACACCTGGACGGTCCTCCCCCCGGAGCTCCGGGGCGAGGACGTCGCCGAGTCGGTGGTGCGGGAGATCCGGTGGGCGCAGAGCCGGCGCCGCGCCCCGGCCTTCTCCGGAGGAACGGCATGAACTTCGGCGTCAAGCTCCTGGTGACGAACCTCGTGATCGTGACCGCGGTACAGGTCGGCCGGAAGTGGCCCGCCGCGGGCGGCCTCATCGCCACGATGCCGCTGTCGACCCTGCTCGTCCTCCTCTGGCTCCACTCGGAGCAGCCCGAGAACTACGACCTCCTCACCCGGTACACGAGGGGGGTCCTCTGGGGCATCGGCCCGAGCCTCGCCTTCTTCGCCGCCGCGCTCTGGTGCTTCCACCACCGCTTCCCGCTGCCCGCCGTCCTCGCCACGAGCTTCGGCCTCTGGCTCGCGGGCGCCCTCCTCCACACGTGGTTCCTACGTTGACAGAGCTGAAGGGAACGTGATACTTGTGGCTGCTTCCGGCTTGCCGGAGATCCGAAGACGGGAGGAGGTGGAGGGTTCTTGGCCAGAGAACGTGAAGAGCGCAGAGAGGACTATCGGAGGGACGACCGCCGCGGCGACCGCGAAGCCGATCCCCGCAGGGACTTCGAGCGCGAATTTCGCAAGCTCAAGAAGGACTTTCAAAAAAACGTCCTACCCGCCGTCAAACGGCACTCGTTCTACGTCAGCAAGAGCGAGATGAGGCGCATCAAGGAACGGAAAGCGGCTCGGCGCCGAAGGCGGCAGCTCCGGAAGTTCGGCAACGCCTGAGAACGGTCACCCCGCCATCCCGCCGCGTCCCGGCGGGATGGTTACCTTCCGCGAACCGATCCGCTTCGGGGTCGTGACTCAGCCCACCTTCTGACGAAATACGCCCCGCCTTCGCGGCGAGGCAAGAAACCATGCCGAAAACCAGTCTCGGAATTCAGCGCATCCACGCAGAGGCGGTCGCGCTTCGCGTGAGAAAGACCTGGAAGGGGAGAGTGGTCGACGAGGTCGTGCGAGTCGACCTGAGCGCCCCTCCCGCCGAGGCCGGCTCCCCTGCGCCCTCTCGATTTCCGGCTGCCGAGACCGTCGTCGCGGCCTTGCCGTCGGACCAGGTCTTCCGGCGCGAAGTCGAAGTCCCCTTCTCCGATGCGCGCAGGGTGGAGCAGGCAGCCCCGCTGGAGGCCGAAGAGTCGCTTCCGATCGCGCTCGAGAACCTGGTGTACGACGTCCACCCGCTCGAGAAGGTCGACGGCCGCTCCCGCGTGCTCGTCGCCGCCGCCCCGCTCGAGAAGGTCGCGCACCTCGTCTCCGAGCTCAAGGGGCTCGGCCTCGAGCCGGGCGCGGTGGACGTGGAGGCGCTCGCCCTGGCCAACGTGGCCCAGCTCTGCCTCCCGGAGAGCGGCACGACACTCCTCGTGGACCTCTCGGCGCAACTCTGCCAGTGCGTGCTCCTGGAGGGCGGCAAGCCGACGTCGTTCCACGCGTTCTCCGCCCGGGGCGCGGGCCCGGACCTCCTGGAGGAGCTCGCCCTCTACCTCTCGCGGTGGGACGAAGAAGAGGGGCCGGAGGCCATCTATCTCTCCGGACCCGAGGCGCTGATCGCGGATCCGGAGTCCTGGGGCGAAGCGGCGGGGAGACCCGTCCGGCAGCTCCCTTTCCCGAGCAGGGACCTCCAGATCGGCGCCTCGGTCCAGATCTCCTGGCCCGTTTGGGCCATCCCGCTCGGGCTGGCCCTTCGAGGGCTCGGGGCGAAGACCCCGTCGCGAGTCAACCTGCTCCGTGGCTCCCTGGTGCCTACGCGAGGGTTCCTCTCCCCCCGTGCCGTAGCCATCGCGGCCGGAGTCGCCGCCGCGGTCCTCCTCGCCCTCTGGGGAGCCGGCACCTGGGCGGAGATCTCCTTCAAGGAGACGCAGTATCGAACGCTCCAGGACGCGATCCGGGAGACCTTCCGGGCCACGGTCCCGGACGCCTCCGGCACGGGGCGCGAAGTCGATCAGCTCCGGTCCCTCGTGGCCGAGCTCGAGGAGCGGGACCGCACACTGGCGCACCTGGCGGATCGCGAGCTCGCGCCGTTGCGGGTCCTTAAGGACCTTTCGGCCAAGGTCCCGAAGGACATCGAGGTGGAGTTTCGCGACCTCTCCCTCGAGGACGGCAAGCTCCGGATCGAGGGGGCGACCACGAGCTACGAGGCCACCGAACGCATCAAGACTGCGGTGATGGCTTCGTCTCCCCGCTTCACGGCCGCCTCCAGCGAGGCGAAGGACGGCACCAAGCCCGGCGAGATCCTTTTCAAGCTGACCGTCACCGTCGGGGAAAAGAGGTAGGCGTGCGGTTCTCTCCTCGGGAAAGGGTGCTTCTCGGCCTCGGCGGCGCCTTCGTGGCCGCGTTCCTCTTCTGGATCGCGCTCTGGGAGCCCGCGCACAAGCACCTGGCGCTGCTCGACCGGAAGGTTCAGGCGAAGCAGACGGAGCTCAGGGAGATCCAGGAGCTCGCGCAGAAGTACGCGAATCTCCAGCGGGCGAACGCCGCGACCGAGCAGCGCCTGCAGCAGAGCCAGAACGTCTCGGTGCTCTCCTACCTGGAGAATATCGCCATCCGGCAGAAGCTCCGGGACAAGATCTCCCAGATGCGCGCCAAGGGAGGCGAGGCGACGCGCTACTACCAGGAGAACGCCGTCCAGATCAAGATGGAGCAGATCACGCTCCAGGATCTGGTGGGCTACCTCTACGAGCTCGCGAATCCCAGGGACGCCCAGCGCGCGCCCGGGTACCTCCGCATTCGGCAGCTCCAGATCCATCAGCGCCCGGAGAGCAAGAACCTCTTGGACGTCAACTTTCAGGTATCGGCTTACGAATCCGTCGTGAGGAGTTAGATGCATCCCGTTTTCCTTCGGAAGCGCTGGGTCCTGCCCGCGATCGGCTGTGCCGCCCTCGGCCTCGTGATCTTCGCCGTGGCGTTCCGAGCCCTCTTCCCCTACCCCGAGCTCGCCCGCACCCTGGGTGCGAGCCTTCGCGCCCGAGGCATGGAGGCCCGCTTCGAGGGCCTCGGACCGGAGCTGTTGGCGGGCCTGCGGGCGCAGAGCCTCATGATCGCTCCGGTCAACGCCCCCGACAGGAGGCTCGAGTTCCGGGACGCCACCGTCCACCTCTCCCTGGCCAGGCTGCTCCGGGCGCAGCTGGCGGTCGTGCTCAAGGCCAACACCTCGGGCGGCAGTCTGAAGGCGTTCTGGCCGCTGGCGGGCCCCCGGACGATCGAGGCCAGTTGGGACGGGATCGACCTCCGGAGGCTTCCCTTCTCTCCCGACCTCGCCGCCTTGGGGCTGCGCGGGCTCTCCAAGGGGACCCTGGAGGCGAATCTCGGGACTTTCGAGAAACCGAGCTTCGCCGGCACTATCGAGGCGAGCGTCGAGGACGCGAAGCTGGGGCCCGGGAACATGGCCGGGATGCCGTTGCCCGGCGTCTCTCTGGGCAAGGGGCGTCTCCACCTCGTGGCCCGCAACGGCAGGATCGACTTGGAGACCGTGAAGTTCGAGGGAGGCAACCTGGACATCCGCCTGACAGGCACGATCGGCCTCGGGGCGCCGTTTCCCTCCAACCCGGTGTACGGTACGCTCTCGCTCCGGCCCGACGACAAGGCACTGAGAGACCTGGGGCTCCTCTTCGCCTTCCTGCCAGCGGCGCAGAGCTCCGACGGCACCTACACCTCCCGCCTGGGAGGCAGTCTGGGATCCATCCTGCTTACCCAAGCGGTAGCGGTTCGCTGACCATTCAAGGAGTGAGGTGATCGTGCTAGAGATCGATTTCGCGAAGGCGGGCGGACTCGTGCCCGCCATCGTGCAGGACGAGTCGTCGGGCGAGGTGCTCATGCTCGCCTACATGAACGAAGAGGCGTACCGGCGGACGGTCGAGACCGGCAAAGCCTGGTTCTACAGCCGTTCCCGAAATGCCTACTGGATGAAGGGCGAGTCCTCCGGCCACGTCCAGGAAGTGAGCGAGGTGCGCCTGGACTGTGACTCGGACGCGCTGCTCCTCAAGGTGAGGCAGGTCGGCGGCGCCGCCTGCCACACCGGTCACCGTTCGTGCTTTCACCGCCGGTTCGACGGAGGCCGATGGCTGGTTGAAGGAGCTCCCGTCTTCGACCCGGCGGAGGTGTACAAGAAATGAGCCTTCTCAAGCTCGGCATCCCCAAGGGAAGCCTCGAAGAAGCCACCATCGAGCTCTTCCGGAAGGCCGGCTGGAAGATCCGGACCAGCTCGCGCAACTACTTCCCCTCCGTAGACGACCCGGATCTGCGCCTCTCCCTCGTGAGAGCGCAGGAGATGAGCCGGCACACGGAGAGCGGCGTGCTCGACCTCGCCCTCACGGGCAAGGACTGGATCCTCGAGAACGAATCGGACGTGGTGGAAGTCTGCGACCTCGTCTACTCGAAGACCTCGACGAGTCCGGCGCGGTGGGTCCTCGTGGTCCCGGGCGACAGCGATATCCGCCGGCCCGAGGATCTCGCCGGCAAGAAGATCGCCACCGAGCTCGTGAACTTCACGAAACGGTACTTCGCGGACCGGAGCATCCCGGTCGAAGTAGAGTTCTCCTGGGGAGCGACCGAGGCGAAGGTAGTAGAAGGCCTCTGCGACGCGATCGTAGAGGTGACGGAGACCGGCTCGACGATCAAGGCCCACGGACTGCGCATCATCGAGACGCTGCTCGTGACGAATACCAAGCTCATCGCCTCCCATGCAGCGTGGAACGACCCCTGGAAGCGCGAGAAGATCGATCAGGTGGCCCTGCTCCTCCAAGGCGCGCTCCAAGCCGATGGGATGGTAGGCCTGAAGATGAACGTCCCCTCCGGACGGCTCGACGAGATTACCACGATGCTTCCCAGTCTTCAGGCACCGACGGTCGCGCACCTCTATCGTTCGGACTGGTTGAGCGTTGAGACCGTCGTCCAGGAGGCGGTGGTCCGAGAGCTGATTCCGAGGCTCATGAAGGTGGGGGCGACCGGGATCATCGAGTATTCCTTGAACAAGGTCTTGTAGCCGGCGCGAAATGAGGTTAGAGTCGCGAGTGTCGGTCAAGGAGCGGAGTAGAGTTGCCAGTTTCCTGCCGCTCGCGGCGTCTAACTATGATCGGAGGTTCGGAATGCATGAGGAAGAACGGGCACAGGGACCGGCCCTCGTGGAGAGACTCTACTCGATCAAGGAGGCAAGCGAGCTCACCGACGTTCCTCCGCACACCCTGCGGTTCTGGGAACGGAAGATCCCCGGTTTCCTGAAGCCGGTTCGAACGGATGGAGGCCAGAGGCGTTACACCTCGGAGTGCCTGGGGAAGATCCGAAAGCTCGACTACTACGTTAACCACAAGGGGATGACCCTCGTGGGAGCCCGCCGGATGATCGAGGAAGGTCTCGAGCCCGACTCCGCCGAGAGGGAGCTGAAAGACAAGATCCTCGCCGACAAGCGCGTCCGTCAGGCCGTCGACGAGATCGTCGAGCTGATCCGGAAGAAGATCCTCGAAGAAGCCTAGCCGGCACGCAACGAACATCGCCGATCCGACGGGGCCCCACGGGCCCCGTTCTGTTTCCCCGCCCTGCCGTCGCCGAAGCAACGGCTGCCCACCTCGAGACCCCCGCCGCCTCCACCTTCCCGGGATTCAGACCCCATGGTATGCTCGTCAAGCCGTGAAGGACGCCGCCTGCGCGCGGATGAAAGAGGAGCCATGGATTTCACCGAGAGCATCAAGCGGGCCCTTCAAGAGATGGTCCTCCCCGAGCTGGGAGCGATCCAGGCGGAGAACCGGGAGATCAAGGCCGTCCTTCAGCTTACGAACAAACGGCTCGACGATGTCTCGAGCCATCTGGCCGACCTGAGCCGTCGGCTGGACGACACGAACAAGCGCATCGACGACACGAACAAGCGCATCGACGAGCTGAGGGTCGAGCTCACAAAGCGCATCGACGAAACGAGAGCCGAGCTCACGCAGGGCATCCACGAAACGAGAGCCGAGCTCACGCACCGGAGCGACGAACTGAGAGCCGACCTCACGCACCGGAGCGACCAGACGAACATGCGGATGGACCGCCTCTACGAAGTGATCGTCCGCCGGGAAGAGCACGATATCCTCGAACGGCGCCTCGATCGGCTCGAGAAGGCCGTCGCCGACTTGAGCGCACGCGTCGCCGCGTAGGAGCCCAGCTCGTTCTTCGGAGGGAGCTTCTGTGTCCCTCTGCCCGTCCTCACCTGCCAAGCCGAACCATGCCGGAATCGCCTTGCCGAGGCGAGTGCGCGGCCCCTTGGTCCTTGCCAGGTTTCAGAGCAGGTTGAGCCGATCCCTGCCGCCCCGGGAGGGGCGGGAGCGGGTGACGGCGACCTGGACCTGAAGCTCGCCGAGGAGGACCCGGTTTGTATCTTTTAGCTACCCTCCCCTACGCCGAAGCCGATCTCGCCTGGGATGTCCTCGTCCCCGGTCCGGCGGCTCTGAGGGCGCGACAGCTTCGGGGCGCGCTCGCCGCTGCGTTTTCGGCGGACGATTCCTTCCATCAGCACGATCCCGACGGGAACCCGCTCTACCGCTATCCCCGCGTTCAGTACCGCTGGCGGCGGGGCCGAGGCGTCGTCGCCGGTTGGCTGGACGCCGCGGAGAAGGTCCTGAACGCGCCGTGGCTCGACCTGGAGCTCCGGCTCGGCGAGGAAGCGGTTCGGATTGCCGAGGTTTCTCTCCGGACGCCGGGAGGAACCTTCGGCCGCGAGGACCGGCTCCTCCGCTATCGGTTCGGTTCCCCTACCCTTCTCTTCAACCAGGAGAACTACGCGAAGTACGCCGCGATGGCGCCGGCCGCTCAACGCTCCGAGCGCGACCGGCTGCTGGTGGCGCAGATTTTGACGGGACTTCGGGGGCTGGAGATCGACTTCGGGGCCAGGCTCTACGCGGCCTTTGTCGAGGCGAAGGCGGAACCGCGGCGCTTCAAGGAGCAGGAGCTCCTGGCCCTATCCGGCACGTTCGTGACGAATGCCGTGCTCCCGGCCGGGTTCGCGTTCGGGCATGCGACCAGCCACGGATTCGGGTGGGTGGAACCGCTGGGCGGTCCCTAGAAACGCAGCCCAAGTCCCGGAGCGCTGGATCCGTCCTGACCTCTCGTGTTGTATGTGGTACTGAAACCCGGCGAGGCGCGGGAGTTACGGAGGATGGAGGAGGTAGTTCCAGGACAACAAGGGTTGAAACCATTGGCGTTGCGCCGTTGCGTGAGGCCGTCGTTGGGGTAGTTCCCGACAACAAGGATTGAACCATCGACTCCGGCAGCCGAACCGTGCCGGAACCGCTTCGCCGAGGCGAGTGCTCGGCCCCTTGGGCCTTGCCAGGCTCCGCCTTCGCCGTTTAGAGTCTCCGAGGCCGCGGCCATGAGGGCGCGGCCTCTGGACCCGTTGCGGAGGCACGGTGGGCAAGCGCAAAGGGGCAAAGAAGGCGAAAGCGAACAAGCCAGATTTGCAGAAGCTTTCCGGCGAGGCCTTGGCGGCGGAAGTGGAACGTTGCAGAGCTGCCGGTGACTTCAAGGCAATGCTCGAGGCAGCCAAGGCGTTGGCGAAGGCCTCCCCCGGCCGGACGGCGAACGACTTCATCTTCCAGGCTTACTCGGGCAGGATTCGGGACCTCGCCGGGAAGGGCCTCTGGCAGGAAGCGGCGGCTCTCCTCCCCTTGCGGGATCGGGTTCAGGGCCGAAGAGACTCCTCCGACACCCGGTACGCGGCGTACATCCTCCTTCGCACGGGTCAGTGGGAGGCCGCCTTGGCGGCGCTCCGGCCCCCCGGAGGCGAACCGGACGAAGCCGATCCACTGATCGCCGACCTCCTCCTGCTCTACCCGCAGGCGACGGAGCGGGCGGATCCGAACGGGAAGTTTTCGGCAGGGCTCGCGGCGGTCCGAGAGGCCTTCGCGGCCTACGACGAAGGAGCGTACGCAGCGGCCTCGGCGGCGTTGCGCCCCCTCGGCCTCAACTCGCCGTTTCGGTACTGGAAGCTCCTGCTCCGGGGGCTGGCTGCCGGCTCCGGTGAGGACGCGGAGACGGCTGCCAAATGCTTCCGCGCCATCCCGCCGGGGCTGCCGGTGGGGGACCTCGGCGCCGAGCTCTTGAAGGCCGTGGCGCCGGCCGCAGGCCCCGCGCCGTGGTCCGTGCACGTTGCCGGGATCGAGCAGGCGCTCAAGCGCAAAGATCCGGCTTCGGCGCTGGGAGCGTTTCAGTCTTTGCGGGCCGCCTCTCCCGGCGAGCCGATGCTGCACCGGATCGTCGCCGCCTATCTTTGGAACCGCTGGCACTTTCTGAAGGCGAAAGTGCCTCCGAAGCTGTGGCTCCAGCTCAAGGAAGCGCTCGGGCCCTACGCCGGCGACAGCAGGCGCTTCTCCCGAACGATCGCGCTCGGATGCGAGCTCGCGGGCTTGTGGGATGAGGCGGCAGACGCCTGGAAGGATTTCCTGCGGGAGCTCCTCTCCGAGCGGGTTCGCTTCCCGATGCCGCTGCCGAAGGAGCGCGTCGCGGCCCAGGTCCTGCTCCGGATCGCCGAAGATTCCGCCAAGGCCTACGCCGAGCTCTACCCCGGCTGGAAGGACGAGCGCGCGGACGCGTGGGCCACGGTGGAACTCTCTCTCGAAAGGGCCCTGGAGCTCGAACCCGGTAATCCCGACGCCTACCTGCTCGGGATCCGTCTGGCGCGAGAGACCCGCGGAGACCGGGAGCTCGCCTTCCGCTGGGCTGAGAGGCTCGTGAAGAGGTTCCCGGATCACCTCTACGGTCTCCTGGAGGCGGCGGAGCTCGCACTGCGGCGGGGAGTCTTCCGGAAGGGCCTCGGCTTTCTCCAGCGAGCCGAGAGGATCGAACCCCTTCACGCCGGGGTGAGGCGGCTGCGCGCCCAGGCCCTCGTGCTCTCGGCGCGGAAGCGTGCAGACGCCGGAAAGCTCGAGCTCGCCCGAAAGGACTTCGAGGCTGCTCTCGACTTTCATGCAGGTCCGAGGCGAGCCGAGCTCGAGCTGGAGCTCGGCTGGATCGAGGTTTTGATCGGGCAGGGCGACGGGCCCGCCCGCGTCGAACGGGCGGTCGAGACGCTGGGCGGCGGCGCAGGCGCGCTTCTTCGCGCGGACGTGGAGGGAAGGCTCAAGGGGGTCGACCGCAAGCTCCGTCAGTCCTACAAGGATGGGCTGCGCCGGCTCCTGGCGCACAAGGCCTCGGCGCAGGCGGCCGATCTGGCTCGGACGCTTCGCCACTACGAAACCGGCGAATACCCGGCCATGGGAGCCGATCGGGAGCTCGTCGCCTCGTACGCCAAACGCTGCGCGGGGCTCGAGTGCTCGCAAGAAGACGCGCTCGCGCTCTGTGAGCTCTTCAAGGGCGTCGGCGACCATTCTTCGCTCGGCCTCCTCGCCTCCCGATCCAAGACGGCCTTTCCCGGCGACTACCGCTTCCCCGTCTACCAAATCCACGCTCGGTTCCGAGAAGC
>JACRCS010001080.1 GCA_016218905.1 Deltaproteobacteria bacterium | reverse complement strand
GACGTCTTCGAGGCTCTCGTCACCGTGACCGGGTGCCGGAGCGGCACGGTCCGGCTCCAGATGACGATCGCCGACGAGCCGGGCTCCATCAAGGTCGTCGCGGACAAGGTCCGGGCGCACGGCCTCAACCTGCGCTCGATCCTCACGACCTACGTGCAGGTCCCGGCGCAGAAACGGGAGCTCGTGATCCGCGTCGACGGCAGCAGCGAGGGGCTGGAAGAGGAGCTTCGCCGCGAGTATCCGGACCTCGTCGTCCACAAAGGCTGTTGAGAGCTCGGGAGACCCTGGGGAGAGGCCGATCGCGCGTGGAGACGATTCTCATCGTCGACGATGAGGAGTTCCTCCGAAAGGAGCTCGAGCGCATCCTCGGCGAGGAGGGCTACACCGTCCGGGGCGTGGAGACCGGCGCGGGCGCCCTGGAGGTGGTCGACCGCGAGGGCGCCGACCTCGTCCTGCTCGACCTCAACCTCCCGGACGTCCACGGCGTCCAGGTGCTGAGGGAGATCAAGGCGCGCGACCCCGAAGCCCTCGTGATCGTCGTCACCGGCTACGGTTCCGTCGAGAGCGCGGTGGAGAGCCTCAAGCTCGGTGCCTACGACTTCATCAAGAAGCCGTTCAAAGCCGACGCGATCAAGCTCATCGTGCGCCTCGCACTCGAGACCCAGCGGCTTCGCCGGCGGGTCCGGGTGCTGCGCGAGAGGGAGCTCGCCTCCGGTCAGGCGGTCGTCGCCGAGAGTCCGGCCATGGCCGAGGTCCTCCGGCAGGCGCGCGACGTGGCGGGCCACTCCGACACGACGGTGCTCATCACGGGGGAGAGCGGCACCGGCAAGGAGATCATCGCCCGGCTCATCCACAGCCTCTCCGAGCGCCGCCAGGCGCCCTTCCTGGAGATCAACTGCGCTTCCATCCCCGGCACGATGCTGGAGAGCGAGCTCTTCGGGCACGAGGCGGGAGCGTTCACCGATGCCCGCAAGGCGAAAGAGGGTCTCCTCGAGGCCGCCAACGCCGGGACCGTCTTCCTGGACGAGGTGGGGGACATGGACCTAGGGCTCCAGGCGAAGGTCCTGCGCTTCCTCGAGACGCGCAGGATCCGCCGGCTGGGCGGTGTTCGAGACAGCTCGGTGGATGTGCGGGTAGTCGCCGCGACCCACCGCGGCCTCAAGGAGGCCATCGAGGGCAAGACCTTCCGGGAGGACCTCTTCTATCGACTGAACGTCTTCCCGATCCGAATCCCGCCGCTGCGGGAACGCCCGGAGGACATCCTCCCCCTCGCTCACTACTTCCTCGATCACTTCGCGCGAAAGTTCCGGCGGACCCTGCCGGAGCTCTCACCGGAGGCGAGTTCGCGCCTCCTGGCTTACGGCTGGCCTGGAAATGCGCGCGAGGTGAAGAACCTGATGGAGCGGCTCGCCATCACGTGCCGGCAGCGCTCCATCGAGGTCGACGACCTGCCCGACGAGCTTCGAGGCCCGAACCCGCGCCAAGCCGCGTCCTGGTTGCTCCCGCCCGAAGGGCTCTGTCTCGAGGAGGTGGAGAGGCAGATGGCGAGGGGCCTGATCGAGCAGGCGCTCCAGCGTACCGGAGGAAACGTGAGCAAGGCGGCCAAACTTCTGGGGCTGCCGCGGGGGACGCTACGGCACCGGATGGAGAGCCTCGGTTTCGCCCCGGAAGAGGCTGGGGCGGAGGCTTCCTGATCGAGCTCCTCGGCCTCAGCGCGCGGGTTCTTCTCCGCTGACCGGCTCCACGAAGATCTTCAGTTTCCCGCCGCAGACGTCTCCGCCCCGGGTTCCGAGCTCATCGGTGAGGTCTACCTCGATCATCTCCGGCCGGCCGGTGGAGAGGAGGCACCGCAGGGCCGCGGTCCGGACCTGGCTTTCGCCGCACCCGCCTCCCACCGAGCCGAACATGCTGCCGTCGGCGCAGACGAGCATCTTCGCTCCCACGTCGCGCGGGGTGGAGCCCACGGCTTCGACGATGGTAGCCAGACACGCGGGCTTTCCGCGGGCCCGCAGCTCGGACAGTTTCTCGAAGAGCTCCTGATCGGTCATCGCGGGCTCCCTCCGGGGTTACGCAGGGCCTGGGTTTCGGCGGCGCCCCTGCGGCGCACGCTCACGAGCTCCGCCGCGATCGAGAGGGCGATCTCCTCCGGGGATTCCGCGCCGATGGGAAGCCCGATGGGACTGAAGATCGCGTCGAGCCGCTCCGGCGCGATCCCCTCCCTGCCCAGCAGCTCGAGCACGAACCGCACCCTGCGCCGGCTGCCGATGAGGCCGACGTAGGCGGTCTCCTTCCGGAGCACTTCGAGCAGGCACTCGGTATCGTGCTCGTGGCCTCGCGTGATCACCACGACGTAGGTGCCGGGCCCCAGGGGCAGAGCACGCAGAGCCGTCACGAAGTCCTCGGCCACCACCTCGCACCCGGGAAACCGGGATGGGTGCGCGAAGTCGGGCCGATCGTCGAGGACCGTGACGGAGAATCCCAGCTCGCGGGCGAAGCGGGCGAGAGACAGGGCGATGTGCCCCGCCCCGCAGACGAGGAGCTTCGCCTCGGCCGACAGTACGTCGAAAAAGACCGTCAGCCCGGGACGCACCTCCACGGTCCGGCGCTTTCGCCTCGAGAGGCCTTCGAGGGCGGTGGCCCGCAGCTCCTCCAGGAGCTCGCTTCCGGAGAGCTCTTC
>JACRCS010001079.1 GCA_016218905.1 Deltaproteobacteria bacterium | reverse complement strand
GGCCGGCGAACGGTCCCCGGCCAGGTAGGCCACGGTGGTCGCGAGCTCGGCTTCCGCGTACCGCCCGAGCCGGAAGGAGGCCTCCGCGAGGGTCGAGACGAGATGCCCCGGCACTTGGTCGACGAGCCGCAGGCGCTTCAGCGCGTATTCCCTCGCTTCGGCCGGGCTCGCATCGATGGACTCCGCCGCGCCCTCCTCGACGAAGAACTGGGTCCACAGCCGGGTGCTGAGGCGCAACTCGTCGAGAGGACCGAGCAGCGAGTCGAAGAGCCCTGCGGCATCCCGGGTCGCGTCTCGGTCAACGGGGGCAGCGGCCTTCTCCATGGCCGCCAGGAACGCCTCGCTCTCCAGATAGGCGGTCTCGGGCGAAAGCCACTCCTGGAGGATTTCCATCGGTTCTCCTTTGTTTCGAGCCCCCGACGCGCTGAGCCGCTTCGGGGTGCGCTCTCCTGCTCAGTTCGGCAGCGTGTTCTCCGGGTCGAGGTAGAGCCTTCGGGTCTTCTCGAGGATCGTGAGGTTGTTCTCCAGGTTGTTCGCGAGCAGCTCCAGCCGGGCCCGGTGAATCTCATCCACGTGTTTGTACCGATTCGGCAGAGCCACGTAGTCGGTCCGGGTCTGGATGAAGGGGGACTGGAGCATCTGGAAACCGCATTCGTAGAAGAACTCGTCGACCACGGTCTGAAGGATCCAATCTCGATAGATCCCCCGCAGCTCGTCGGCGAGCTGGCTCCCGCGGCTGTCGGCCTGGAGGGCCCTGTGCGCCCGCCCGAGCAGCTCCTGGAACGTATCCCGCGCGCGGTCCAGGCAGGAGACGGTGGCGGGGACGTGCTCCTCCCGCAGCCACCCGAGGTACCGTTCGGCTTCGAGGGGGTCCGGCTTGAGCAGCTGGGCGCGCAGTTGGTCGGCGGGCGCAAAGGCCTCGCCCACGTATCGGTCGATGGCGTCCCGCAGCGTCGTGACCTCGGTACCCTCGATGTAGGCGCCGCCCTCCGTGGCGTTGACCACCCTCCCGGGGAAGCTCCCGACGTCCTTCACGTAGGAGTCGAGGAAAAGCTTCCACGTCTCGTTGGTGAGCACCGTATCGGAATAGTTCCCCCGTACGCGCAGCGTCTTCACCCGCCGGGCCGTGACGGTCGGCGCCGTCTTCCCCCAGTACGCGGCCGACGAGTGGGTCTCGCCGCTGTCGGCGTACGCCAGATCTTGTCCTACCAGGATGATGGGGTCGCAGCCGAGGGTCTCCGCGATCTTGAAGGCCATGTTGGCGCTCGAGTGTCCGGTGAGGAGCGTCCCCTTCTCGTGGCGCAGCCAGCGGA
Source organism: Deltaproteobacteria bacterium (assembly GCA_016218905.1). Next base: position 18,716 of record JACRCS010001079.1, on the reverse strand, counting down.
AGTGAACGAGGGGCCGGTACATGATCGCCTTCGGCCCCGGGTAGACCCGGTACACCTCGGGCCGGACCACCGGCACGGCGGCGAGCACGGTGTCCTTGCACGTCTCCGGGTCGAGGTCCGCGAAGAACGGCAGGGTCTCGGGAACGCGCTCCAGGCAGGTCACGAGGTGCGGGCGGATCCCGCTACGGAGCAGGAACTTGAGGGACGCGTCGACGCTCAGGATCAAGGCCCGGTCCTGGAGCTCCCGGAGGAGGTGGTAGTTCTTGTCCAGGCTCGGCCCCGTGGCGACGATCACGGCCGGGCGCTTCGCGAACCGGCCGAAGAGCGCGTCGATCCCGGGTTCCCGGGCGATGGTCTCGACGTTCAGCAGCATCTGGCGGATGCCGATGAACGTGTCCAGCGGCGAGTTCCCGGAGAAGGCGAAGTGGTAGTGAGCGGCGTCGCGGAACGCCACCAGGGCCGCCCGGTAGTAGTCGGGCGCGAGGCGGTAGCTGGCGGAGTCCGACTGCACGGCGGCCGACGTCGTCAGGGTGAAGAGGATGTTCTTCTCCAACGCCGTCCGGAAGGCGTTGAAGAGCTCGCCCTCCGCCGCTCCGACGATCAGGTGCGCGTTCTGGTTCCGGAGCACCGGCTCGAGATCCAGCACGTGCAACAGGCCGTAGAAGATGTCCGGGTCCCTCTCGATGAGCAGGTAGCCCTCGGTGTTCGCGTTCGGGTTCGAGAGGTAGGCGCACAGGCGGTAGCCCAGGTCGAGCCCCAGGAACACCATGAGAGCCGGGTTGCGCAGCCGAGTGCGCCTCCAGTAGGTTTGTGCCTCCTCGAGCGGGTTCGGCACCCCGGAGAGCCGGATCTCTCCGTCCCGGGACGTCACCGTCAGATCCAGGAGGTTCGAGGGCGTGACGACCGGCCGGTAGCGGGCGTCCGGCGTGTGCGCCCGCATCCGGACCGCCAGCTCGGGGTAGCGGGAGGCCAGGGCGTCCAGGTTCTTGTGGAGTAGGGCACTCATTTCGCGCGCTCCTTCATCGGACGGCGTCCCAGGTGAGCGGGGTTCCGCCCGTCAGGTCTCGAGCGGCCCTTCGGCCCACGACCAGCTCGAGATACCGTGGCGCGAGCCCCTGGCCGGGGCGAACCGAACGCACGTTCTCCGCCGTGAAGAGCTCGCCTTCCCGGAGGTCCCGGACCAGGAAGAGCGACCTCCGGAAGCCGACGCTGCCGGCTTCGGACGGGCTCGGCCCGAAGCAGACTTCTCCCAACGCCTTTTCGGCCGTGCGCACGCTCCGCACGACTCGTCGAAACTCTTCCGGCTCGAGGGAGAAGGAGCTGTCCGGGCCGCCGTCGGCGCGGGAGAGGGTGAGGTGCTTCTCGAGCAGGCACGCCCCCAGGGCCACCGCCACCGCCGGGACCGCCGGATCGAAGGAGTGATCCGAGAGGCCCACCGGGAGCCCGAACGTCTCGGCCATGCTGGGAATGGTCCGCAGGTTCATCTCCTCGGGGGGCGCGGGGTAGGCGCTGGTGCACTTCAGCAGGACCACCTGGTCCGTCCCGGCCTGCCGGAGCGTCCGAACGGCCTCGTCGATCTCCCCCACGGAGGCCATGCCGGTGGAGAGCAGGACCGGCTTCCCCGTCTCGCCGATTCGCCGAAGGAGCGGCAGGTCGACGATCTCGAAGGAGGCCACCTTGTGGGCGGCGACCCTCATGCCCTCCAGGAACTCGACGGCCGTCGGGTCGAAGGGCGTGGAGAAGAGCTCCAGGTCGAGCTCTTCGGCCAGCTTCTTGAGCCGCGGCTGCCACTCCCAGGGCATCGCGCCCTCGCTGTACACGTCGTACAGGGTCCGGCCGGCCCACGCAGCCTGGTCGATCCGGAACGCGCTCCCGTCGGAGTCGATGGTCAGGGTATCGGGCGTGTAGGTCTGCAGCTTCACCGCGTCGGCGCCCACGTCCTTGGCCGCACGGACGAGGGCTGCGGCGTGGTCGAAGCTCTGGCGGTGGTTGGCCGACATCTCCGCCACCACGTAGACCGGCTGTCCCGGGCCGATGGCCCGGCCGTTGATGCGGATCGACGGCATCATGGAGGGCTCAGCTCTCTTCGCAACTCGAACTCGATCAAGGGGTACGGCTCCCGCTGCTTCTCCAGCTCCAGCCACTCGGCCTTCAAGAGAGCCATCTCCACGATGTCGTGGAACTCTCCGCTCTTCCAGATGTGCTGCCTCCGCGTGCCCTCGATACGGTTCCCATACTTCACGTGGATCTGGATCACGTGCTCGTTGAAGGAGAACACCTCACAGCAGAGCTTGTTCAGGCCCAGGGACTCGAAGACGAACCTCTGGACGTTGTACTCGATGATCTTCCCGAGCCCCTTGCCCCGCATGGAAGGATCCGCGATGTAGTACGCCCAGTCGCACCTCTTGTGGACGCGCTGGATGGCGGAGATGGAGACCAGTCCGACCGGAGTGTCCTCGGCCGTCACGACCCAGTAGAGGCACGACGGGTCCGCTGCGATCCTGCGGTACCAGACGCGCTGGTCTTCGGCCGACAGCACGGGATCGCTGTAGAGGTACTTCGAGACCTCTGCGGAGGTCCGCCACCTGCGCACCGTCTCCAGGTGCTCTTCGCGAAGCCACCGGAAGGCCAGCCTCATGGCTCCACCCCTTTCTCCTCGCGGGTCGCCGCTGCCAACAAGTACTCCGCCGCGCGCGCCGTAGGGTCTCCAGCGACGACTTCCTGAGCTCGGCAGACCATGCCGTGCCGGGCGTCGGGATCGCGGAGGAGGCCCGTCACCGCTTCCGCCAGCGAGGGGCCGCAGTCCGGACCGAGGGCGCCGACGAAGCGCACGAGCCCGCGCCGAGCCAGCTCGCGCGCCGTCTCCTCCTGGTTTGGGGCCACGGTCCCGATCACAGCCGGAACCCCCATCCGGAAGAGCTCCCAGACGGTGCTCCCGCCGGCGGAGACGGCCACGTCGGCCCAGCGCATCTCGTCCGACATGTCGAAGGGGTTCACTCGCACCTCCGTGGGCAGGGGGTCGGCCGCGGCCGCGGCCTCGAGCTCGGCCCGGTGTCGATACAGGGAGGACACCACGATCCGCACCTCGAGAGGCGAGCGGCAGCTTCCGCGGAGCGCCTTCCACACGCTCCACGCGTGGTTGCCGGCGTCGCCGCCTCCCATCGTGACGAGGATCCGGGGCGGGTCCGAGACGTCCCTCCGCGGGGCCGGCCCCCCTCGAAACTCCCTGCGCAGCAGGAGATAGGCGGGTCCGAGGAGCAGCGAGCACCCCGCCGGCGTCCGATATCGCTGCGGCGTGGCGCCCAGGTTCTGGTCGAGCAGGGCGTCGGCGTCGTGCTCGGGGCGCACGCCGTCGTCGATCGCCAGCAGCCGGGCGCCTCTGCTTCGGACGGCCCGCTCCAGGTCGAGACCGAAGCGGTAGCCGTCGAGCACGACCCAGTCCGGCCGCCGCTCGCGGACGAGCTCGAGGAACTCCCCGTCGCCGGCCGGATGAACCACGTCCGCGCACTCCCGCCGGAGCAGTGAGAGGAGGAAGCCTTCCTCCAGCCCGGTGGCGAAGATCGCCTCCCCTCCCCGGTCGGCGACCGCCTCCGCCAGGGCGAGGCAGCGGATCACGTGCCCCAGGCCGATCTGGGGGTCCGCTTCGGCGCGGAGGAGGACTCGCTTCATCGCCGCCCGACCTCTTTCTGCGCCACGTGAGCGTTGATGCGGGCGACCTCCGGCTCCCGATCGAGGAGCGCGGCGATCTCCCGGTATCCGGCCCGTACGAGTCGGTCCCCGAAGCGCGCCGCCACCTGCCGCACGAACTCCAGGTCGGCCGCCTCGTCGACGGTCCAACGGCAATGGGAGAGGTCGACCGGCGCCTCGTAGCTGCCTAGGGAGAAGAGCCCCGGATTCCGGTACAGGTAGGGCGTCACGTGCTCCCGCTCCTCGGGGGCCTTCGCCTCGGCGAAGGTCCGCTCCAGCGCGCTGCGGGAGAAGACCTCGGCGTCGAGGCCGCGCGGGAAGGTCCGCCTGAGCGCGTTGGAGACGTAGTCGTAGGAGCCCCCGGAGAAGACGTCGAAGACGCCGTCCAGGACGTCAGGGTCGATCAGCGGACAGTCCGACGTCACCCTGCAGATCACGTCGAGGTCGTGGGCCAGCGCGGCGAGGCGGTACCGGGCCAGGACGTCCTCTTCACTGCCGCGCACGCACGGAACGCCGAGCCGCTCCGCCTCTCGGGCGATCGGGTCGTCCGAGGCCTTGTCCGTGGTCGCGATGACCAGAAGCCCGGCTCTCTTCGAGCGGGCGGCCCGGACGGCGCAGAGTTCGAGGACGCTGCGCCCCCCCACGGGAAGGAGGACCTTTCCGGGCAGGCGAGTCGAGCCGGTCCGCGCCTGAATGACGATCCCCGTCTTCATGGAGCCCGAACCCTTTCCGCCGCCGCGCGCGCCGAGACCGTCAGGCGATGAAGTGGACGCCGCACCGTTGCCTCGTCAGTCTGCGATGTTCGTTCAGCTCTGCCACGGAGAGGTTCATGAGCTCGGCGATCTTCCGGAGCTTCTCGGGCGTGCCGAAATTGATCCGGTCCCACTCGTACGATCTCAGCACCATCAGCTCGAACGGGGTGAACTCGTCGGTGGTGAGGAAAGCGCGGCCGAAGCCGAAGAACCTCGGGTCGGTGAAGCTGAAGTCCGCGGGCAGGCACCCCTTCTCCCGAGCCAGCTCGTAGAGGTCCGTCTTTGGCAGCGGCGTCGCGATGCAGAAGTGCGCGATGTCGAAGTCGCACTGCTCCGCGAAGCGGACCGTCTGCCGGATCTCCTCCCACGTCTCCCCCGGGAAGCCGAACACGAAGTTTGCGCCGATCGTGATCCCGAGCGCCCGGCACTTCCGGACGAGGGGCGGAACGATCTCGAGCTTCAGGGGCTTCCTCACGATCTCCTTCAGCACCCGTTGAGAGCCGGACTCCACCGAGATCGTGAGCTGCTCGCAGCCCGCCGCCTTCAGGAGCGAGAGGAGCTCGTCGTCCAGGTTCCACGCCGCGACGTTGACGAGCTTCCAGCGGACGTTGTACTGCCTTTCGATGAAGGCGTTGAGCATCTGCCTGGTCCGCTTGCGATTCGCGACGAAGGCGTCGTCGTGGAAAATGAAGTACCTGACGCCGTGCTCGTTCATCAGGTATTCCATCTCTTCGAGGACGTCGGCCACCGGCCGGAACGCTACCTTCCTCCCGCTGATGGTGCGCGCGGCGCAGAAGAGGCAGTTGTACTGGCAGCCGTAGGACGTGAGGATGTTGCCGCAGAGGTCGGGCGCGTTGGACTGGTAGTCGTCGCTCTCCTGGACCAGGTACGGCCGGACGTCGATCCGCGAGTAGTCGGGCTTGACCTGCACCCGGACGTCGGAGATGTAGCTCTCCACCGGGTTCAAGACCTCCGCGCCGGAGGCGTCCCGAAACGCCAGCCCCGGGAAGGTCCTGAGGCGGTCCGCCGCGCCCGAGAAGACCGCCTCCAGAAAGTCCCCTACCCTCTCTTCCGCGTGCCAGAGGAAGACGAAGTCGACGTTCGGGTCCTTGACGGCTTCTTCCGGCAGCACCGTCGCGTAGACGCCCCCGAAGACCGTCGTGCAGTCGGGCCGAACCTCCTTGGCGAGGCGCGCGACCTCGTGGTACTGCACGCCGTACTCCACCGACTGCGTGGCCACGAGCACCGCGTCCGGTCCCCAGGAGCGCATCCGCTCGGCCGCCTCGCCTGTCGTCAGGTTCTCGCCGTTGGCGTCGAGGATCTCGAAGTCGAAGTCCTCCTTGAGGAGCCTCGTCAGGATCAGCGCCGAGTACGGAAAGAGGTTCCAGTGCCGCTTGCCGAGCCAGCGGGAGTTGGCGATCACCAGCAGGAGCCTCTTCTTCTCCGAACGGAACGCGGCCGTCTCGCCCTTCATCTCGTCCTCTCCGCCTCTCAGGTCCGGGCCCCGGCCAAGAGGCGCCGGACGTAGGGCTTCCCGTAGAACCTGGATCTCTCGAGCGCGTAGCGGGCGGGGGCACCCTGGAAGAGACACCCGAAGGTCTCCCGCAGCATCGTTTCGTTTCCGTCGATGTATCGGGAGGTTTCGTCCAGGATCTTCGCCCGATGCTCCTCCACGAGCTCGTCGTAGCGGGCCCGCAGGGCCGGAGTCGCCCCGCCGGTGACGAGCTGCTCCTCGACCGCCGACGAGCAGTCCCGGCAGACCGCGTGGAGAGTCCGGAGCGAGTCCAGCAGCTCCGGCTGGAGGATGCGGTTGGGGTAGTCCGCGATGAGCGCGCGGAGCTCCTCCGCATTCTCGTACTCCAGGTGCCGCAGCCCTCCCAGCGCGTCCGCCCGGACGGCCGGAGGATAGTTCACGAAGAGCGTGCCCCGCCGCAGGTTGTCGAAGAAGGCTCCCGCTCCGTCGAAGTAGCTCAGCCCGTAGTTCAGCAGGAGGTGGATGCAGTCCTCGCGCCCGAGCACTTCGTCCACCTCGTCGTCTGAGAGGTAGCGGTTCCGGTACAGCTCCGGGAAGAGGACGCCCCAGCCGGGATCTCCGTAGATGTCGGCGGGCATGCCAGGCGGCAGGGAATCAATCACCTCGTACTTCAGGAACTGGGTCGCGGCGTAGAAGAACGTCCACATGGCCGAGTTGTAGTGGAGGCGTTCGACCTCGGACAGCGGCAGGATGTCCGTGATCATCCGCCGGACCGACAAGTACCAGAGCGAAGCGTCCCGGAAGAGGGTCTCGCTCGGCAGGTGGTCGAGGAAGTAGAGGATCCGGGCCAGCGCGGGCTGCACCATCTGGATCCTGGAGTTGCTGAGCACGACCACCCGCCGGGGGACGCAGCCTTCCCGCACGGCCGGAGGCGTCGAGTAGGTCTGCGGGATCGGCACGTACCGGACGTTTTCGAGCCCGTACGCCCGGTCCCAGGGCTCGTGGGCCACCGGGTCGAGCGAGAAGCGGGGGCGTCCGGGGTCGTTGAAGAGCGCCTTCTGGAGGTGCCCCTCCGGCCTGCCGTCGTAGGGATCGTTGTCGATGATGACGTAGTCGACCCCGAGGCGGTCGAGGAGCGCCTGGAGGTAGACGTGCTCCTGAAAGAGGTACTTCTCCAGGAAGTAGTGGTTCGTCGAGACGATCGTCGAGACGTCGTCCCGCCGGATCCGCTCCACCAGCTCCGGGATGGAGAAGGGTGGGGGCGCCTGCTCCCACCTGCGCGTCTCCTTGTTGAACCCGCTCTTCATGTCGACGTAGTGGACCGGGACGGCGCTCCGCTCGACGAGCCGCTCGTAGAGTGAGCGGTAGCGGGCGTTTCCGTCGACGTTGATGAGGAGGACGGCGCCGCGCCTGCCGGGCTCCCGGGGCCTCGGCTCCACCGCCTGCATGGCCGCGTTGGTCTTCGAGAGGACGCTCTGGAGCGTCTGGACGACGGAAGCGGCCTTCGCGTGGAACGCCTCGTCGACGGAGATGTGGATGTGCGGCAGCGGCATCGCGAAGAGGAGCGGCTTCAACCGGTGCAGGAGCCAGGTGTAGACGAAGGTCTCGGAGAACGTGCCCGCCGCGAACGCCCCCTCGTGCCAGTCTATCTTGCCTGCCGCCGTCACCTTCAGGGACAGGACGTTCCCGAAGAGCCTCAGGGCGACCGTCGTCTCACCTTGCGTCATCACTCCACTCCCGGAACGGCCGGCGCGGTCAAGCGGCCAGCGCGCAAGCACGTGCGTCGAAGAAGACCACGGCCTCTCCCCGAATCAGGACTTCCCCGTTCTGGTTCGTGCACACGGTCTCCAGCGTCGCCACCGGCTTCGTCGGATGCTTCTTGATCACCGTCGCCGTCGCGGTCAGCGTGTCCCCCACGTAGGCGGGGGCCAGGAACGACAGCGTTTGGTTCACGTAGATCGTCCCGGGCCCGGGGAGCCGCGTCCCGAGCACCGCCGAGATGAGCGAGGCGGCGAACATCCCGTGCGCCACGGGCCTCCCGAAGCGGCGTTGGCGGCTGAACTCCTCGTCCAGGTGGAGGGGGTTCTCGTCGCAGACGAGCCGCGCGAAGTCGAGGATGTCCTCGGACTCGATGGTCTTGCAGATCGACGCAGACTGACCGATTTCCACCATCTGGCGCCTCCGCAATCTCAGTGTGGCGAAATCTCGTGCTTTCACGTACGGCAATAGACCGACTCCACCTTCCGGACGGCGGAGACGATGTCCTCGATCTCCTCGTCCCCGAACCGCTCGTGGAAGAGGATGTTGAACGTCCTCGCCCGGTACGCCGCCGCGTTGGGGGTATCCGCGACGGAGCCGACGTAGCGGCGCAACCACGGCCATTCCGAGACGACGTAGGTGTAGTTGGGATTGATCCAGACCCCCTCGGCGGCGACCGCTCGCGCAAACTCCTCCTTCGGGACCGTGAGCTTCCCCGTGTCCACCTCGGCCGTGTAGAAGAACGGCGAGCCCTCGGAGTGGGCGGGCAGGGAGGGAGCGGGAGCGACGGCCACGCAGGCCCGGAGGCCTTCGGAGAGCTTGGCGGCGAGCGTCCGCCGCTGCTCGACGATTCGCTCCAGCCTGCCCAGGGTGGAGATGCCGATGGCGCAGGCGAGCTCGTTCTGGTTGAAGTTGAGCGTGGGCCAGAGGAAGGAGCGCGGGTCCTTGGGGTTGAAGTCGTCGGCCCGGAACGGCTTTCCGCGGTCGGCGAGCGACCGCAGCAACCAGTACCGCTCCTCGTCGCGGGTGTAGACGACGCCGCCGCAGCCGCCGGTGGCGTGCGCCTTCGAGAACATCGTCGAGAAGGCGGCCACGTCTCCGAAGGTACCCACCTTCCGGCCCCTGTACGTGGCCCCGTGGGCCTGGGAGCAGTCCTCGACGAGGGCGACGCCCCTCGATCTGGCGATCTCGAGGATGGGGTCGAGGTCCAGCGGCACCCCGCCCGAGTGGGTGAGGACCGCCGCCGTCGTGTGCTCGGTCAGGCTGGCCTCGAACTCCGCCGGTCCGACGTTGTAGCCCCCCGGCCGGGCGTCGGCGACGACGGGCGTGAGGCCCAGGAGGAGCGCCGGCGCCACGCTTCCCGGGTCCGTCACCGGCGAGACCACGACTTCGTCCCCGGGCTCCGGACCCAAGGACCGGAGAGCCAGGTACACGGCCGCCGTCCCGGAGGAGACCGCGTCGGCGAAGCCTCCCCCCTGGAGCTCGCTGAACTTCCTGCAGTACTCGTCCTCGTACGTCCCCTGGAAGCCGAAGTCGACGCCCTCGGCCCAGCTCTCCTCGAAGACGGCCTTCACCATCGCGAGCTCGGCCTCGCCGAAGAGCCTGCGCGGCGGCAACGGCGCCTCCCGCGTCTTCCTCCCTCCGTAGAGTGCCAGGTCGTGGAGCTCCATCGCCGTCCCCTCCGTCAGCCCGCCGCGGCGGCCCGGGCCGGCTCGGAGGCTGCCCGGTTGCGCGCCGCGAGGAGCCGGATGGCCGAGCTCACCCGCTCCGCGACGTCTCGTCGGTTCAGGAGCTTCGCCACGGCCAGGAACGTCGTCAGTGACGAGATCGCCTTGGGCAGGCCGCCGCTACCGTCGAAGTAGCGGTTCGTGGCCCGTTCCTGCTCCTCGGCCGCCGCGCCCTTCACCCCGTCCATGATGGCCGCGAGCCTCGGGTCGTGGGGCACCAGCACGTCGGTGTACGTCACGCGCTCGCCTCCCGGGCCCTCCAGCACCCGGAAGGTGGCGGGGTAGTCGGAGCGCCCGTGGACGCGGGCGCCCGGAAACGAGTTCATGAACGTGGTCACCGACACCTGGCAGCCCTTCAGCAGGTACTCCGCGGCGACCTCGACGGAGTGGACGAGGTCGTCGACCGTGCTCTCGGGGACCATCAGGATGATGTTGATCGTCGGGTTCAAGCCCGCCGCCATCAGCGCGTCGAGGACGACCCGGCAGTCCGCCTCCCGGATCCCCACCTTGTGGATCGACGGCGAGGCCAGGAGGCGGTCGGAGAAGGTCTCGACCCCCAGGCCGATCCCGTGGAACCCCGCGGCCGCCAGGGCCGAGACGAGCTCGAGGTCCAGCGCTCTGCGCCCGCTGCCGTCCGTATGGAAGAAGTCGGCCACCCTGGCCTGGCTGTTGAGCATCAGCTCCTCGGGGAGGTCCCCCTTCGCCTTGGCCCGGGAGATCGCGCGGCAGAAGTCCAGGGCCCTCCGGATGCCCACGCGGTTTCCGACCAGGAAATCGTCGTCGGCGAAGAGGAAACAGCGGGCGCCGTAGGTCTCCACGTGCATCCTGACGAGGTCGAAGACCTGCTCCGCGGTAAGCATCGATACCGCCGAGCGCCCGCCCTGGGACTCGGGGAGGAACGCCTGGGAGCTGCAGAAACCGCACGTCTGCGGGCAGTGGCTCGACGTATAGAGGCGAACGGTCTCGGAGACGAAGCGGTTCCGGTTGAAGTTGAGGGTCGCCGCGTCCTGCTGCAGCCGGCTCCAGTAGACGCGGAAGGGTACGTGCATGGCCCGGACGTCGTCGTGGAAGTACCGGGAGAAGGTCTCGGGGTCGAGGCGGGGGCTCGGGCGGTAGGTGACCGCGCCTCCGCTGCTTCGGAAGGCGACGCCGTCGACCTTCGACGCCACGGGCCCCGCGTCCGGAGCGGCCGCGTCCAGCCACGCCTGCGCGAACTCGACCAGGGCGTCCTGGGCGAAGCCGAGGAAGACCGCGTCCATCCCCGCCTTCAGCCACTCCTCGTGGTTGAGCGTGGCCTCCTGGCCTCCGCCGATCAGCAGGCACGGCTTCGGCGAGCGCGCCGCGGCGGCCCGGAAGCGCCACAGGGTCTCCAGGTCCCCGAGCATGTTGTGGTGCGAGACCGAGAAGCCGACGATCCCGTAGTGGCCGCGCTCGATCCGCGCTAGGAGCTCGGCTTCGAGCTCGGGCTGGAGGCTCCGGTCCGCCACGTCGCACTCGATGCCCCGCCGCTCCACGGCGTGCTTGAGCATGTAGAGCCCCATGGGCGGCGCGTACGCCACGTAAGCGTCGCTCGCGTCGACCGTGGAAGTCGTGAGGAGGAGGCGGGGCGTCTTCGTCATGGGTGTCCCCTCAGGGCTTGTGGACGTAGTCGAGGGACGCCGTCAGGATCTCGTCCCAGTACTCGTCGATCCACGTCACCACTTCCGAGAGGCCCTCGGAGAGGCCGACGGCCGGCCGCCAGCCGAGCGTCTCCCTCGCCTTGGACGAGTCGATGACGTAGGCCGCGTCCTGGCCCAGGCGCTCGGCGACCGTCTCGGTGCTCTCCTCAAAGGGGCGGCCCAGGCGCTCGCAGAGGCCGCGCACCACGTCCCTCACCGCGACGCCGCCGTCGGGCGAGAGGTGGTAGGTCTCCCCGAGCGCGCCGCTCCGCAGGATCGCGAGCTCGCCGCGGGAGACGTCGCGGATGTGGATGTACGACTTCACCGCGTGCCCTCCCCCGTGGAGGCTCACCTTCCTGCCGAGCCTCAGGTAGATCACCGTGCGCGGGATGATCTTGAAGAGCTGCTGGTGCGCGCCGTAGACGTTCGTCGACCGGACGAAGACGACCGGAAAACCGAAGTGCCGCCGCAGCGCCGTCAGGAAGAGGTCGGCGGCGGCCTTCGAGGCCGCGTAGTGCGTGCTCGGGTTGAGGGGCGCGTCCTCGCGTACCGTGCCGACACAGGTGCCGTAGACCTCCGGCGAGGAGATGTGGACGTAGCGCTCGAGCCACGGCTGGTCCTTGAGGAAGTTGCCGAGCCGCGCGAGGGCCACCGCGTTCGTCTGGAACCACTGCTCCGGGTTCTCCCAGCTCGGCGCCACCTCGCTCTGCGCCGCGAAGTTGACGATCCAGCTCGGCCGCTCCGCCGCGAGGAGGGCCAGGAGCGCCTCCATGTCGCCGTTCAGGTCGAGCTGATGGAACCGGAACCGCTCCCGGTGGGGGTTCTTCAGGTAGGGCAGGCTGAGCGCGCTCTTCTCGGGCGAGCGGCTGATCCCCAGCACCCGGCTCTCGGTCTCGGTCAGGAGGAGGTCGACGAGGTCGCTCCCGGAGAAAGAGTTGCTCCCGATGACGGCGACGGTCTTCACGGCTCACCCATGTCGATCAGGCAGCGGCCGGCCACGGCGCCGGAGCGCATGCGGCCGATGGCCTCGTTGATCCGCTCCAGCGGGAAGCGCTCAGTGACCAGGTCGCCGAGGCGGAGCTTCCCGGCCTCGAAGAGCCGGACGTAGCGGGGGATGTCTGCGGCGGGGTCCGCGTCACCGCCGTGGGAGCCCTTGAGGACCTTCCCGAAGTGGAGGGGCAGCGAGTAGATCGAGACGGGATTGCCCTTCCGCGGGACGCCGACGAGGACGGTCCGCCCGCGGGGTTTCGTCAGCTCGTAGGCGAGCTCGATCACCCGGGGCTGGCCCGTGTTGTCCACCGCCACGTCCACTCCCTCGCCGCCGGTCAGCTCCAGGATCGCCTCTCGCGCGTCGCGCAGGGACGAGTTCACGGTGGCGGTGGCGCCGAGGCGGGCCGCCAGCTCGAGCTTGGCGTCGTGGAGGTCCACGCCGATGATCGGGTGGGCGCTGGTCATCGCGGCGGCCTGGATCACGTTCAGGCCCACGCCGCCCGCGCCGAAGACCGCGATCGATTCGCCGATCCTGAGCCCGGCGTCGTTCGTCACGACCCCGAAGCCCGTCGTCACCGCGCAGCCGAAGAGGGCGGCGAGGTCCAGCGGGAGATGGTCCGGAATCGGCGTGACCCGGTTCTCGGAGACGACCGCGAGCTCGTTGAACGTCGTCACCCAGCCCGCGTTGAGCGCGCGGCCGCGCCAACGGTAGGCCGGGGGGTCGGCCTCCTTGCCGTCTCCCTTCATCCAGTGAAGGACCACCCGGTCACCCGGCTTCACGGTCCGCACGCCGCTCCCGATCTCCAGCACCACGCCGGCCCCCTCGTGGCCGAGCAGGTGGGGAAGGAAGCGGTCGGGCCCTTTGACGCCGTCGATCTCCCCCAGCTGGGAACCGCAGATGCCGCTGTAGCGGACCCGCACCCGCACCTGCCCCTCGCCGAGGCGCGCGGGCATCTCGACCTCCGCCAGCTCCAGGGGCCGATTTTGTTCGACCAGGATCGCCGCCTTCATCGCCCTACTCGAAGTAGATGAAGCCGTGGTCGCCGGAGTAGCCGGCGTTGCGGTAGAACCACTCCCACTCGGCCGGGGTGAAGAAGCACTCGCACGTGAGCTGCCAGTAGAGCAGGTTCACGCGCTCCTCCTCGTTCCGGTATGACTCCACGACGATGTACTTGTCCTTCCGTCCCACCCGCTCGATCTCCCGCAGCGCCGCATCGAGGTCGTAGCAGAAGAGGTTGTGGAGCACGTTGAGGGAGACGACGAAGTCGAACGAGCCCGTCCCGAACGGGAGCTGCACCGCGTTTCCCACCTGGAGGAAGGGCTTCACCTCTTCCTTGGCGTTGGCGATGGCGTACTCGGACACGTCGATCCCGGCGACCTCGACGCCCGGCACGGCCTGGGTGAGCTCGTAGAGGAGGAAGCCCTTCCCGCACCCCACGTCGAGGATCCGGTCGCCGGGCTTGAGGCCGTAGTGGCGGGCCAGGGCGTCGGCCATCGGCCGCCACCGGCCGTCGTAACGGTAGCCGCCGTAGCCGAACTTCCGGTCGCCGTCCCAGTAGTCGAAGTCGAACCGCTTGGCGATCCTGGCCGCCTCGGCCTTGGGAAACTCGGTCACCCGGGCGAGGTAGTCCCGCTTGGTGCTCCTGTGCACCGGCGAGATGAAGTCGAGATAGGCCATGGTCTGCTCCTCAGTCGCCGCAGCCGAGAGCGCGGCTAGAACGGGCCGTAGAGGCCCACATCGGGTACGTCCAGGGGTACGTTGCCGCGCCAGGCCACCTCCGGGCGGCCCTCGAGGCCGAGGAGCCGGCGGACCGCCGCGACCACCTGGGGCGACCGCGGATAGTAGTGGGCGGAGAGCGCCGGGCTCGTAGGGGTCGGCAGGTCCGGGAGAGCGATGCGCACGGGCGGCCTCTTGAGGGCGCCGAACGCCTTCTCCGCCACGCGACACGCCACTTCCGCGCCGAAGCCCCCCCGGGTCCAGGCGGTGTCGAGCACGACCAGGGCCCCCGTCTTGCGCACCGACTCCAGGATCGGCGCGTCCTCCAGGGGATTGAGGCACCGCAGGTCGATCACCTCGGCGCTCACGCCCTCCTCTTCGAGGAGCTCGGCCGCGCGAAGCGCCTCTACGTTCATGTAGGAGATCGCCACGAGGGTGACGTCGGTGCCTTCCCGCACCCGTTTCGGCGGCCCGAGCGGAACGCGGTAGAGCTCCTCGGGCACGTGACCGACGCGCTCGTGCAGCCAGCGGTGCTCGAGGAAGATCACGGGGTTATCGTCTTCCACCGCCGAGACCATCAGGCCCTTGGCGTCGTACGGGTCCGACGGCATCACCACCTTCAGCCCGGGCACGTGCGCGAACCACGCATGGAGGCTCTGGGAGTGCTGCGGCCCCTGGCCCCAGCCGCGGCCGACGATCAGGCGAATGACCAGCGGGACCTTATGCCGACCGCCGAACATGTACCGCCAGTTCGCCGCCTGGTTGGCGATCTGGTCCAGGGCGAGCAGGCAGAAGTCGACCCGCTGGTGGCTGAGGATCGGCCTCATGCCGACGAGCGCCGAGCCGAGCGCGACCCCGGTCATCGCATTTTCGGAGGCCGGCATGTCGAGCACGCGGGCGCTGCCGTGCTTCTCCAGGAGCCCCAGGGTCGTTCCGAAGACGCCTTTCGGATCGGGGACTCCGAGGCCCATGGTGTAGACCGACGGGTCCCGGGCCATGCACTGGTCGATCGCTTCGTTGACGGCCTGGGAGTACTTGAGCTTCCGCGTCATCGGCACGCCTCCGAGGGCGAGGGCGCAAAGAGGTCTTCGACGAGGGTGTCCTCGGAGGGGAAGGGGCTCTCCGCGGCGAACGCGACCGCCTCCTCCACCTCCGCGCGGATGCGGGCCTCCATCGCCTCGACTTCCTCAGCCGTGGCTTCTCCGGCCGCCAGGAGCTCGCTCCGGAGCCGGTCGACGGGGCAGCGGCACCGCCACCGGTCGGCGTCCGCCTTCCCCCGGTATCCGAGGTCGTCGTCGAAGTTGGGGCCGCAGTGCTCCCGCCACCGGTATGTCTCGAACTCGAGGAACGTGGGCCCGCCCCCGCTTCGGGCCTTCTCGACCGCCCGGCGGGCCAGGTCGTGGACCTCCACCGCATCGTTGCCGTCGCCCTGGAACGCCTCGACCCCGTGCCCCCGAGCGACCGTGGCGATCCGGTGCCCCTCGGGCTGCCGCACCGAAAGCGGCGAGTAGACGGAGAAGTGGTTGTTCTCGCAGACGAAGACCACCGGGAGCCGCTTCAGCGCCGCGAAGTTGAGGCTCTCGCAGAAGGTCCCCTCCTCGGTGGCGCCGTCGCCGAAGAAGACCGCGGTCACCCGGTCCTCCCCGCGCATGACCGTGCCGAAGGCGGCTCCGACGGCGATCGGGATCGAGCTGCCGACGATCGGCGTCGCGCCCAGGAAGCCGCTCGAGAGGTCCACGAGGTGCATCGAACCGCCCTTCCCCCGGCAGCAGCCCGTCGCTTTGCCGTGGAGCTCCGCCATCATCGGCTTGAGAGCTCCGCCCTTGGCCAGATAGTGGCCGTGGGAGCGGTGGGTGCTCATCACGTAGTCGTCGGCGCGAAGGGCCGCGCAGACGCCGGCGGAGACGGCCTCCTGCCCGATGCACAGGTGCACGGGACAGCGCATCTCCTGCCGGGGGTAGAGGTCGGCGATCGCCTCCTCCACGAGGCGGATGCGCGTCATCTCGTGCAGAAGGCGCTTGCGGACGGTTTCACTCATGGATCCCTGCGCTCCTGAAGAGAGTTGCGCGGCGAGCACGCCTAGCCCCGAGTCCATCAGATGAAGTTGACGTGCTCCGGCGGATGCCGGAGCTCCCAGAGGTAGCGGTTGGGTTCGTCCATGCGGCAGTTGCGCCGGCACGAGCCCGCGTCCAGCTCCCGCTCCGCCCAGGAGAGGAGCTCGACTCTCCTCGGCCCCCTCCAGACAGCCTCGAAGCCGCCGGCGAGGACGTTGCCGTAGCGGAACCTCTCCTCCCCGAGATGCGAGAAGCAGCCCCAGAGCTCCCCCGCCGAGTCGAGGTACGCCCAGAAGGGCAGCGCGAGACAGCGGTCGTAGCCGCGCTCCCGCTCCTCGAGCTTCTTCATGGTGTGGGCGCGGAAGATCACCTGGAAGCTCTCGGTCCGGTAGGCCGCGAGCTCGTCGGCCAGGTGGAGGTAGTCCGCGTACTGGATCCCCCGGAACTCCTGGGTCCGGCTCTGGGGGTTGTGGGAGTACGGCTTGATCACCAGGTAGTCGACGCCGGCGTCCCGGGCCGCCCGGGCGAGCACCCCGACCTCCCCGGCGTTCTCGGGCAGGAGGAGCATCTGCATGCCCAGCGCGCAGCGGTGCCCCCTACGCCGCCGCTCCTCGGCGGCGTAGGCCAGGTTCTCGAGGACGCGGCCGTAGTCGTCGGCGGAGGTGCGGTGGACGGCGGCGTAGAGCTCCGGCGTCGGCCCGTTGATGCTGACCTTGATCCACTCGCAGGCGCCGAGGATACGGTCGGCGAGCGCGGGGGTGAGGAGGACGCCGTTGGTGGTGATGCCCACGTCGATCCCGGAGGCCTTCGTGTGCTCGATGATCTCGCCGATGCGGGGGTGGAGGAACGGCTCCCCCTCTCCGGCGTACATGATGCTCCGCACGCCGAGGCGGCCCATCTCCGTCAGCCGCTCCTTGAGCACGTCGCCGTCGAGGAACCGGCCCCGGTATTCCAGGTAGTCGAACGCGCAGAAGCGGCAGCGGTGATTGCAGCCGCCCGAAGGGCTCACCTCGAGGTAGATGGGAGCGATCAGCTCGCCCGCCTGCCAGGCGGCGAGGCGGTCGACGTGGAAGTGGAGCTTGTGGCCGTCAATGCGGAACCGGTCCTTCAAGTCAATTCCTTCCTCAGCCCCCGGGAGGGGACCCTTCCTTGGCCCGTTCATCCGGGCGGCGCAGCGACCCACTCGAGGGCCCGCTCCGCGCGCTCGTCCGTCTCCCGCAGGCTCGCCGTCATCAGGTCGATCCAGTGGTGGAGGACCCCCGCGTGGCAGGTCTCCGCGAGGCCGTAGGTCTCGGCGGGCACGTAGCAGTTGAGCATCCCCCGGAGCCGGAGCGGGTTGTCCGCCCGCATGGCCGAGAGCGTCACGACGAAGCCCCCGAGGTCCTTGGCCTCCGAAGCGGCCCGAAGGATGTTCGGGGAGCGGCCGGAGCTCGAGATCGCCACGAGCAGGTCGCCTCGGCGCATCCGGCGCCGGAGCGGCTCCGCGAAGACCTCCTCGTAGCAGAGGTCGTTGGCGATGGCGGTCAAGAGCGCCAGGTCGGAGAAGACCTCGGTATGCACGTGGGCGTTCTTCGCCAGGTCCGCGGCCACGTGGCTCGCCATGGAGGCGCTCGCCCCGTTCCCGATGAGGTAGACGGTCCGTCCGTCGGCCCGGGCCCGGGCCGTCGCCGCCTGCCACCGGTCGAAAGCCGAGTCGGGCTGGAGCTCCGCCCCGAATTCGTCGCGAATGGAGCAGCGGGAGAGGATTCGGCCGATCTCCTGAGCGTTCTCGAGCCAGCTGGTCATGGTCTGCCCTCCTTGGCAAACGAGTGAATGGCCGTCCAGAGCTGCGGAATGGTGTCGCGGTGACGCCCGCGCACGTAATAGCTTCGCCCCCCGTCGGCCACGGTCCGGACCAAGATCGTCTTCCAGGGGCGGAAGTAGTAGAAGGGGTCGTCCTTGCGGGCCTCGGTGCCGTAGTCCGCGGGGAGCTCGACGAGGTCGCAGACGAGGGTGGTCAGGTCGGCGACCGCCCTGCTCTCCTGCCGGGCCACGTTGCGGACCATGGCGAGCGCCTTCAGGTAGACCTCGGGGCCCATGACGGCGCTCCCGAAGTTCATGACCACGCCCCCCTCCGCGTGCTCGAGGACGCCGGCGAACCGCAGGAAGTCCGTGTAGCTCGCCTGCCCGTAGGCGGCACCGTCGCAGTTGGGCAGCTCGTGGACGATGTCGCAGCCGATGGAGACGTGGACGGTCACCGGGATCCCGAGCCGCCAACCCGCCGCGAGGACGCTGATCGCCCGGTTCGGGAAGCGCCCGGCCGGGCCCTCCTCGATCGCCCTCCCCACCGCCTCCCCGAGGCCGAGCCCGTCCCCAGCCGTCCGGGCGACGACGTCGTTGATCTCCCCGGTCTCGCCCCAGAGCCCGAAGCGCCCATCCCGGATATAGGCGGCGACGCTCTCGGTCGTGGCGCCGATCCGGGCGAACTCGTAGTCGTGGATGACGCCGGCGCCGTTCATCGCGAGGCAGTCGACGTAGCCCTTCTCGAGCAGATCGATGAGGAACTGCTGGACGCCGGCCCGGATCACGTGGGCCCCCATCATCAGGATCACCGCCGAGCCCGACGCCCTCGCCGCCACGATCCGCTCCGCCACGGCGGCCAGCGAGGGGTGCACCTCGGCGGACGGCGCGAGCGGCAGCACCGCCGACAGGTCCAGGTCGTGCCTGCGCTCGGCCAGGGGCCTCACCACCAGGCGACTTCGGTCGAAGGCGGGGAACCGCGCCCGGTCTTGCTTCATTTCATCAGCGCCGTGGCGTACTTCTGTACGCCCTGCCGATCGATCGACTTCTGGTTGCCGAGGATCTCGACCGCCAGCGCGCCGACCACGTTGCCGATGAACCCGAGCACCTCGAGCGGGGC
>JACRCS010001063.1 GCA_016218905.1 Deltaproteobacteria bacterium | reverse complement strand
TCCTTGATGCACGGCAATCCCCTGAACATCGACCCCCTCACGATCCAGTGGAACCGCGTCGTCGACCTGAACGACCGGACCTTGCGGCAGATCGTAGTCGGCCTGGGCGGGAAGTTGAACGGCATCCCTCGTCAGACCGGCTTCGACATCGCGGTGGCCTCCGAGGTGATGGCGATCCTTGCCCTCGCTACCGATCTCAAAGACCTGCGGGCCCGGATGGGCCGCATCCTTCTCGCCTACACCTACGACGGCAAGCCCGTCACCACCGAGGACCTCCAGGTCGCGGGAGCCATGACCGCCCTGATGAAGGACGCCCTCAAGCCCAACCTGATCCAGAGCCTCGAAGGCAATGCGGCCCTCGTGCACGCCGGCCCCTTCGCGAACATTGCCCACGGGAACAACTCCATCATCGCCGACCGCGTGGCTCTGAAGCTGGGCGACTACGTGGTGACGGAGTCCGGGTTTGCGGCGGACATGGGCGCCGAGAAGTTCATGGACATCACGTGCCGGTACGGCGGTTTCAAGCCGAGTTGCGTCGTGATCACGTCCACCGTGCGAGCGCTCAAGATGCACGGCATGCCGTGGAAGGAGATCTCGAAGTTCACTCCGAAGCAATTGGCCGAGGAGATGAAGAAGGAGCACTACGAATATCTGGAGAAGGGCATCGAAAATCTCGAAAAACACATCGAGAACATGAAGCTCTTCGGCGTTCCGGTCGTCAACACGATCAACCGCTTCGCCTTCGACCGCGACGATGAAGTCAAGATGATCCAGAAGCGGGCCGAAGCGGCCGGCGCCAGCGCCTCCGTTCCGATCGAGGTGTGGATGCACGGCGGAGCCGGGGGTGAAGAGGCTGCGCAGGAAGTCGTCAAGGCCTGCGAGGAGCCCAACAACTTCCAGTTCCTCTACCCCGACGATTGGTCCATCAAGCAGAAGATCGAGGTGATCGCCACCAAGATCTACGGCGCAGACGGGGTGGACTACATGCCGGAGGCGGAGGAAAAGATCAAGAAGTTCACGGAACTCGGCTACTCGAAGCTCCCGCTTTGCATGGCCAAGACCCACCTCTCGCTCAGCCATGATCTCACCCTGAAGGGTCGGCCGAAGGGCTTCCGCGTGCCGATTCGCGACATCCGCGCGAGCCTGGGCGCCGGCTTCCTCTACCCCCTGCTGGGGATCATGCAGACCATGCCGGGTCTTTCCGCCGATCCGGCGTACAAGTACGTGGATATCGATACCGACACCGGCAGAATCAAGGGACTCTTCTAAGAGACCCAACCTTACCATCAGGGGGACGCACGGGGCGTCCCCCTGCTCTTCCAGCAGGCTGCACAGGACCGCCGTGGGGGGCCGTCTTTCAGGCACGTTGCAGGCCCGCTGGCGCCCCCAAAGGAAAGGCCTTGCCCGAGAAACGGCATACCGTCCGATTCGAGCCTGACGCGGTCTCCATCGACGTCTATCGCGAGGCGGAAAACCTGCTGCGCGTGGCGATGGTGGCGGGGGTGCACGTCAACGCCTCGTGCGGCGGTTCGGGCACCTGCGGCAAGTGCAAGGTCAAGATCCGCGAAGGCGAGCAAAGGTCGCAGCCGTCCTCGAAGCTCTCCCAGGCCGAGTGGGACCAGGGATACCGTCTGGCGTGCCAGACTGAGGTCCTCGGCGATCTGGTCGTCGAAGTCCCCGTGGAGTCCCGGTACGAGAAGGACGTGCTCTCGCGCAAGCTGACGCGCGCCACCGAGGAGCACGTACTGGCGGTCTCCCGCCTGGAACCCGGTTTCGACGAGGAGAAGAGCGACCCGCCGGCGGTCAAGTGCTACGTGGAGCTCCAGCCTCCGGTGGAGGACAACAACGCCTCGGATATGGGCCGCCTCGGGCACTCCCTCAAGAAGGAGCACGGGATCCCCAGGGTGACTCCGGACTTTTCCGTGCTGCGGAGCCTCTCCGAGGCGCTGAGAGCGGGAGAGTGGCGCGCCACGGCCACGGTCTTCCATAGCCGCGGGAGTCAGATCCTGACCCGCATCGAGCCCGGTGACACGCGGGAGGCGGCCTTCGCGCTCGCCGTAGACATCGGCACGACGACCGTCCACGCGGCGCTCCTCGACGTGAACAGCGGGCGCGAGGTCGCCCGGGCTGCGGACTACAACGCCCAGATCTCCATGGGCGAGGACGTCATCACCCGGATCGTCCAGGCGCTCAAGCCCGGAGGGCTCGAGGCGCTCCAGAAGAGGGTGGTGAAGACGATCAACGGGGTGCTCGACGAGCTCTTCGAGAAGTCGGGGGTGGCCCGGGAGTCCATCACCCACGTCGTCCTCGCCGGCAACACGACGATGACGCAGCTCTTTCTCGGGCTCAACCCGAAGTACATCCGCGAGGCTCCGTACGTACCCGCGGCCAACTTCTTCCCGCCCGTCCGGGTCGCCGATCTCGGCGTCCGGCTGCCGCGGGACGTCAGGGGCTACCTGGTCCCGTGCGTCGCCTCCTACGTGGGCGGAGACATCACCGCCGGCGTGCTCGCCACCGGCTTCCACGCCCGTCCGGAGCTGACGCTCTTCATGGACGTGGGCACCAACGGCGAGATCGTCATCGGCAATCAGGACTGGCTGGTGTCGGCCTCGGCTTCGGCCGGGCCGGCGTTCGAGGGAGGCGGAGTCAAGTTCGGGATGAGGGCGACCTTCGGCGCCGTCGAGCAGGTCCGGATCAACCGCGCCAACTACGAACCGATGATCCTCACCATCGGCCAGGTGAAGCCCAAGGGCATCTGCGGCTCGGCGATGATCGACTGCCTGGCCGAGTTCCAGGAGTCGGGGATCATCTCGCAGAATGGGAAGTTCAACGGCGAGCTCGCCATCCGGACTCCGAGGATCCGGGAGTGCGAATCCGGCTGGGAGTACGTCCTCTGTTGGAAGGAAGAGACCCAGCTCGAGCAGGACCTGACGGTCACCGAGCCTGATATCGACAACCTGATCCGCACCAAGGCCTCCATCTATGCCGCTTGCTCGGTGCTCCTGAAGAGCGTGGGGCTTCGCTTCTCCGACGTGGAGCGGATCATCATCGCGGGCGGGTTCGGGCAGTACATCGATGTGGAGAAGGCGATGACGATCGGGCTCCTGCCCGAGGTCGACCCTGAGCGCGTCACCTACGGCGGCAACACGAGCCTCGTCGGGTGCACGCTCGCGAGCCTCTTCCGGGAAAAGATCGAGGAAGCCGAAGCGATCGCCACGATGATCACGAACATCGAGCTTTCGGCTTCGAACATCTACATGGACGAGTACGTCGCCGCACTCTTCCTGCCGCACACGCGCATGGAAGAGTTCCCGCTCCGGGCAGAGCGGCTCGCGGCGTTGCGCGAGCAGTCGCTGGCCGTTAGCTGTTAGCTCTTAGCTCTTAGGAGTTACGAGCTCGTAGGGTGGGCTCGGCCCACCAATTTCGGCCGGGTATCGGTGGGCCAAGCCCACCCTACGGCTGACGCCGACTGCTGCGATGCGCTATGGATCGAAGGGGGCGGGTTCTTACTCCTAACAACTAACACCTAAGAGCTAATAGCTAATGGCTTTTCACCTAGCGGTTGCAGGAAAGGGCGGCACGGGCAAGACGACGATCGCCGGCCTGATCGTCCGCCACCTGATCGAGCGGAAGGCGGGGCGGGTCCTCGCGGTGGACGCGGACGCCAACATGAACCTGAACGAGGTGCTGGGGATCCCGGTGCACCAGACCATCGGCCAGATCCGGGAAGGGCTCGGGAGCGTCCCCGCGGGCATGACCAAGGACGCGTACATCAACTACAAGAGCCAGGAGTGCCTGATCGAGACCGAATCCTTCGACATGATCGTGATGGGCCGTCCCGAGGGCCCCGGCTGTTACTGCTACGCCAACACGCTCTGCAAGAAGTACGTGGACGAGATGGCGGACAGCTACCGGTTCGTGGTCCTCGACAACGAGGCCGGGATGGAGCACCTCTCCCGCCGGACGACCCACAACATGGATCTCATGTTCGCCGTGACCGACTCCTCCTATCGGGGGATCCAGGCGGCCCGGCGGATTCAGGACCTGGCGAAGGAGCTGCGGCTCAACATCGGGAAGATGGCACTCATCGTCAACCGGGCCGAGGGAGACCTCGAACCCGCTACCGTGCGCGAGGTGGAGCGCCTGGGGCTCACGCTTGCCGGCGTCGTCCCCAGTGACCCCAACGTCTATGCCTTCGATCTGGAAGGCAGACCCACCTTCCAACTGCCCGACGATTCGCCGGCGTACCGGGCGGTTGTTTCCATCATGGAACGTTTCGTACCAAGGGAGGAGTCGGCCGGTTAGCGGCCTAACGTCAACGAGTCCAGGGCGGCCAGTCCATGGACGAAAGGAGCGAGCGCGATGGCATTTGAACTTCCCAAAGACTCCTACTCCGGAAAGATCGTGGAGGTCACGCTGGGGAGCGGCCCAAAGGCAAAGAAGGTCGGCGGCCAGAACGCGATGCCGTTGTGCACCTTCGAGGGGACCTACCCCAACAAGCCGCTGGTGGCGATGGAGGTCTACGACAGCCCCGAGGCCGCCGAGACGTGGCCCGAGGCCGTCAAGGCTCCCTTCGCCGACGTCCTCGGCGATCCGCTGGCGTGGGCGAAGAAGTGCCTCGACCAGTACGGCGCCGACGCGATCTGCATCCAGCTCAAGAGCACCGACCCCAACGGCCAGAACACCAGCGCCGACCAGGCGGCCGCCCTCGTGAAGAAGCTCGCCGACGCGCTCCCGGTCCCGCTCATCGTCTGGGGTTCGGAGAACGGGGAGAAGGACGGAGAGGTGCTGGCCAAGGTGGCGGAAGTCTGCCAGGGCATGAACCTGCTCCTCGGCCCCGCCACGGAGGACAACTACAAGAAGATCGGCGGCGCCGCCATCGGCTATAGCCACACGGTCGTCGCCCAGACGCCGATCGACGTCAACATGGCCAAGCAGCTCAACATCCTGCTCGGCAACCTCGGCGTTCCCGCGGACAAGATCGTCATGGATCCTTCCACCGGCGCTCTCGGGTACGGCATCGAGTACTCGTACTCGGTGATGGAGCGCGATCGCCTGACGGCCCTCAAGCAGGGCGACGACAAGATGCAGCTCCCTCTCATCTGTGACGTTGCCAAGTACGCCTGGAAGACCCGCGAGGCCGGTATCTCCGCGGCCGAAGAGCCGAGCTTCGGCGACGCCAAGACCCGCGGCGTCCTCTGGGAGAGCGTCACGGCCGCCGATCTGCTGACCGCCGGGGCCGACATCCTCATTCTGCGGCACCCCGAATCGGTCCGGATTCTGAAGAAGATCATCGACGAAGTCGTGGCCTAGCGCCCACGCTCGGAAAACACCTACGGAGGCACTCAGAATGTCAAAGCTTCGAGAAATCCAGGACATCACCGTCTGTGAGTCCACGGCCCAGATGCTCGCGAAGGTCCGGAGGGAGGGCCACGAGACCCCCTTCGACCGCGCGGACAATCTGGCGCCGTGTCCCATCGGCGCTCAGAATGCCTGCTGCAAGCACTGCTCCATGGGGCCGTGCCGGCTCTCTTCGAAGGCTCCCTACGAGAAGACCGGCGTCTGCGGCGCCACGATCGATACCTTCCAGGCGCGCGGCTTCGCCCGGATGTGCGCCGCCGGCACCTCCGCCCACAGCGACCACGGCCGGGAGATGAGCGAGCTCTTCCTCTCGGTGGCGAAGGGCGAGAACCCCGACTACGAGATCAAGGACCCCGTGAAGCTCGTCGCCCTCGCCAAGGACATGGGCGTCGAGACCGAGGGGCGCAGCCAGAAGGACATCGCGGTCGACCTGGGCGAGGCCTGCCTGGCCCAGTTCTACCAGCAGCACGGCTACCTGAAACTCATGGAGCGCGCGCCCAAGAAGCGCTTCGAGAAGTGGAAGGAGCTCGGGGTCCTCTCCCGGGGCGTCGACCGCGAAGTCGTCGAAATGATGCACCGGACCGCCATCGGCGTGGACCAGGAGTACAAGAACCTGGTGCTGGGCGCCGCCAAGTGCTCGCTCGCCGACGGCTGGGGCGGGTCGATGGTCTCCACCGAGCTCTCCGACATCATGTTCGGGACCCCGAAGCCCGTCCGGGCCGAGGTCGACCTGGGCGTCCTCAAGAAGGACCAGGTGAACGTGATCGTCCACGGCCACGAGCCCCACCTGCTGGACATGCTCGCCCAGCTCGCCGAGGACCCGGAGCTCAACGCCGCGGGCAAGGGTGTCGGCGCGACGGGGCTCAACCTCGTCGGGATGTGCTGCTCCGGCAACGAGCAGCTGATCCGCCGGGGCATCCCCCACGCCGGCAATTTCATGCAGTGCGACCCGGCCATCGCCACCGGCGCGGTCGAGGCGATGGTGGTCGACGTCCAGTGCATCCAGCAGGGCCTCGTGAAGATGGCCGCCTGCTACCACACGAAGTTCATCACCACGAACTACCGGTGCAAGATCGAAGGCGCCACCCACATGGAGTTCCACGGCGAGCACGGCGCCCGCGAGGTCGGCAAGGACATCTGGAGGGCCGCCATCGCCAACTTCAAGAATCGGGCGGCCGACAAGGTGGAGATCCCCGCAAACAAGACCGCCATGGTCGGCGGCTTCTCCCACGAGACCATCAACTACATGCTCGGCGGCTCGTTCCGGTCGAGCTATACGCCGCTGAACGAGAACATCATCAACGGCCGGATCCGGGGCGTCGCCGGCGTCGTCGGCTGCAACAATCCCCGCGTCAAGCACGACTGGGTGCACGTCGAGCTCGTCAAAGAGCTGCTGAAGAACGACATCCTCGTCGTCCAGACGGGTTGCTCCGCGCTCGCCATGGCGAAGAAGGGCTTCATGCAGCCCGAGGCGGCCATGAAGTATTGCGGGCCGGGCCTCCGCGAGGTCTGCGAGGCGGTCGGCATGCCTCCCGTCCTCCACTCCGGCGCCTGCGTCGACAACAGCCGCGTGCTCGTGGCGCTGTCCGAGATGGTCCGTACGGGCGGCCTCGGGGACGACATCTCCGACCTGCCCGTCGCGGGTGCCGCGCCCG
>JACRCS010001062.1 GCA_016218905.1 Deltaproteobacteria bacterium | reverse complement strand
GTGGGAAGACGCTGCAGTTCCTGGAAGCCTACATGCTCCACTGGCCCGACAGCATGTTCACCTACTTGAAAGAGGATCACGTCCTCCTTTCAAACGACGGGTTCGGCCAGCACTTCGCGAGCCATGCGCGCTTCGAGGACGAGAATCCCGAGGAGGCCGTCATGGAAGAGGCGGCCAAGTACTACGCCAACATCCTGATGCCGCTCGGGCCGCTGATTCCGCCTCTCCTGAAGAAGGTGAAGAAGATGGGCATCCCGATCGACGTGATCGCGCCGAGCCACGGGGTCATCTGGCGGGCGAACCCGGGGTGGATCGTCCAAGCCTACCTCGACTGGAGCACGGGTGTCGCTGAGGACCGGGTTCTGATCGTCTACGACTCCATGTGGGGAAGCACGGAGGCCATGGCCCAGGCGATCGCCGGCGGGATCGAGAGGGGTGGGGCGGAGTACAAGGTGCTGCATCTGCGGCGAAACCATTACAGCGAGGTGACGAGGGAGGTCCTCGGCGCGAGACTCCTTGTCGTCGGGTCCCCGACTCTCAACGAGGGTGTGTTCCCGAGCGTCGCACAGTTCCTCTCGTATCTGAAAGGGCTCCGGCCCCTCAAGAAGAAGGGGCTTGCGTTCGGTTCCTACGGTTGGGGGGGCGAGGCGCTTCCAGCGATCGCGGAGGCACTGACGGGCATGGGCGTCGAGGTGCTGGAGCCCGGGCTCGGCGTCGTGTACGTCCCGGGCGACGAAGACCTCGAAAGCTGCGTTCGACTCGGCGAGAGGCTCGCGGCGAACCTTCGGGAGCGCTGAGGGAGCGCTCGCGGGCCGCGGACGGGCTGTTTCAGGCGCGGGGGCCCCGGCCGACCGAGTGTGCCACGGCGATCCGCTCGCCGACGCTCTGTCTGGCCCTCTGGAGGTTCGTGCCCGCTCCACCCCGAAGGTGCGCACCCACCCCCAGCGAGACCCTGCCTCAGACCGGCGAGCCGTGGGGTCGGTCGGAGGCCTTCCCTCCGGCGGGGCAGGAGTTCTGAACGGCTGCTTCCAGCTGTCACACCGTGTCACTCGTGACACTCCAGTAACCGACCGATTCCGCGTCAGAAAGTACCCTTCGTTCCTCGGCGTGGGCCCTTCCGTGACGCGGATGACGCGACTGCCGGCCTGCGTCGGCCGTGGCCAACCAGCGTTTATCGGTGTGGCATCGGCTTCTTGGGGGCACGTGTGGGTGGTGGCAAGCAACTTGCTATTGGCAAGAAGACCGACCGCAAACACCGATTGGCGACACGCCCCGGACCGCAACGTCGGTCCGCTGACAGGGGGGAGCGCACGGGGGACGGGCGGGAGGCCCACCGACGAGAAGTGTACCGAGGAAAGGAGATCGAGAATGACTGCAAAGCAACGAGTGATGGCGGTGCTCAACCAGGAGAAACCGGATCGGATGCCCTGCTTCGGCGCCAACTCCACGGTGACCTACGACCAGATGGAGAAGGTGAAGGCCTTGTGGCCGGCGGGGCACGAAGACGGCGAGACGATGGCCAAGCAGGCCATGGCCGCCTACACCGTGCTCGGGTTCGACGCCGTGCGGGTTCCCTTTTGTCAGACCTTCGAGGCCGAGGCCTTGGGGTGCAAGATCAAGTCCGGCGGCGTGGAGGGGATCCCGGGCATCGAGCACCCGGCCCCCTATGGACTGGATGACACTCCGGTCTTCCCCGCGGACTTCCTGGCGCGGGGGAGAATTCCCGAGCTCCTCAAGGCTGTGCGCATCGTGAAGAAGGAACTGGGGGACGACGTCCCGATCGTGGCCGGGATCATCGGGCCGTTCACGATCGCCGGCGCGCTCTTGGATACCGTGAAACTCCTCAAGGCGACGTTTCGGAAGCCGGAGAAGATTCACCCGTTCCTGGATGTGGCCGAGCGGGCCGGGACGGCCCTGGCCAGGGCTCTGGTCGACGCGGGGGCCGACATCATCTGCTGCGAAGACATGACGGCTTCTCCCGACCTGATCGCCCCCCAGACGTACCGGGACTTCGAGCGGGAGTATCAGCGCAAGCAGTTTGACGCCATACCGGTGCCGACGATTCTGCACATCTGCGGAAACGTGGACAACATCGTCGAGTGGATGGGACAGACGGGAGCCAGCATGCTCAGCCTGGAGCCGAAGGCCAGCCCCAGGGTCGCCCGAGAGAAGTGCGGCAAGAACGTCGTCCTGATGGGAGGGGTCGATACCGCAACGACCCTCTTCATGAAGGACCCGGCTACGGTGCGCGAGGCGTGCGAGGAGTCCATCGCCGAGGGGATCCAGATCCTGGCCCCCGGTTGCGCCATCGCCCCCGGAACGCCGACCGAGAACATCCTCGCCATGGTCGAAGTTGCCAAAAGACGCTGACCCGCGGCGCCGCGCAGTCCTCGCCCTGGGCGCCGCACTCGCCCGCGCGAGGAGCCGCGCTGCATCCGCAGGTCTTGGATCGGAACGACAGAGCCACAGGCAGCGGACTCGCCGGAACCGATGTTTGCTGGTCAACGCAGGCCCGAAAAGGAGGGACTCATGAAGACGGTGCAGAGCTTCGCGAACATCTTCAAGCGCTACGACTTGGATCTGGAAGTGACCGGAAAGGCGAAGACAGTCTCCAAGGACCCGATTCTCCAGGAGATCGCGCAGTTCGTGGTGGAAGGCGACGAAGAGGGCATTGCGCCCGCCGTCCAGAAGGCCCTGGGAAAGAAGTCGCCCCTCGACGTGATCAACGATGCCCTGATCGCGGGGATGAACGAGGTGAGCCGCCTGTGGGAGGAGGGCATCTACTTCCTGCCCCAGGTCATCCTGGCCTCCGACGCGATGAACGTGGGCATCGCCCTGTGCGAGAAGTCCATGGGCAAGGCCATGAACCGCAAGGGCAAGGTGGTCACGCACACGGCCGAGGGCGACATCCACGACATCGGGCAGGTGATCGTGAACGCGCTGCTGAACGCCAACGGGTTTGAAGTGATCAACCTCGGCGCCGACGTGCCGGTGGACAAGGTGGTGGCGGCGTGCAAGGAGCACAAGCCGGTGATGGTGACCGGGACGGCGCTGATGACGACGACAATGACGGCCTTCCCGAAGATCGCCCACCAGTTGGCGACGGCCGGGCTCACGATCCCGCTGGTGTGCGGCGGCGGCGCGGTGAGCGAGGAGTACGTGACGAGCTTTGACCTGGGCATCTGGGGCAAGGAGGCGAGCCAGGCCCCGGGCATGGCGGAGGACGCCCTGGCGGGGGAGAACTGGGAGAGCATGCGCGGGAAGTGGAACGGCTGAGCGGCGGCTGAGGTGTTGCCGGAGCCGCGCGGGCGCTGGCTCCCTCGGTTCCGGCAGGGCCGCACTTGGTGCTGCCGGCTCCGGCGAAGGATTGTGGGCAGGTAAGACGCGAGAGTTGATCAAGAGAACGAGACGCCCCTGAAAGGAGGCATGAAATGGCCCGACAACCGATAACGGCGATGGCGTACAAGAGCGGTGAGGAGATGATGTTCGGCACGGCGGTGAAGCCGGTGACGACGAAGAGAGGGATCGTGATCGGGGGCGGGTACGTGCACCCGGAGGTGGTGCCGCATCCGAGGCCGGGCAGCGAGAAGACGAAGAAGACGCTCCTGC
>JACRCS010001061.1 GCA_016218905.1 Deltaproteobacteria bacterium | reverse complement strand
CGCCGGGAGATACGTTCACCGAGGATGCGGTCTACGTCGTCGCTCATGTTCCCCCCTGAAGTCGTGGTCCACACGACACCCCCCGGGCGCCGCATGACGAGAAAAGGACGCCCCTTCACGCAGCCGCGTGTCGGGAAGCGTCCTCACTTCCTCGCTCGGCCTCCGACCCCGCGGACGGAATCGATAGGTCCAGCAACATGAAGAACATAGCAGCCCACCACCGGCTGGGTCAAGCCGCGGGCCCGCAGGTTGGAAGTGAAGCGAATCTAGCAGATGGGATGAGAGGGCCAGCCTCCCCCGGGGTACCGTAAGGTCCCCACTCATACGGCGGGCTCTTGGGCCCAAAGATAAGGAGGCTGGCCATGTACGATGCTACCACCACCGAGGGGACGAAGGTAACCGTGGGTCTGGATCTGGGCGACCGTTTCTGCCAGGTGTGCGTGCTCGACGAATCGGGCGAGGTAACGGAGGAAGGTCGAGTGGCGACCAAGCCGGAAGCTCTGCACCGGCGCTTCTCCGGGCAAGAACCTCTGCGCATCGTGCTTGAAGCCGGCACCCACTCCCCTTGGGTGAGTCGCCTCCTGGCCGAGTGCGGGCACGAGGTGATCGTCGCCAATCCCCGCAAACTCCGCTTGATCTACCAGAACGACTCCAAGAGCGACCGGGTGGACGCCCAGTATCTGGCCCGGGTGGGCCGTCTGGACCCGACGCTGCTGGCCCCCCTCACCCACCGAGGCGCCGAGACCCAGGCCGATCTCGCCCTCGTGCGCAGCCGCAATGCTCTGGTCCGGGCCCGCACCCGCTTGATCAGCCACGCCCGCGGGACCTGCAAGTCCTTGGGCAGCCGCCTGCCCGCCTGCGCGAGCGACGTCTTCGCCCGGAAAGCCGGATCGCATGTCCCCGAGGAACTCACCCCCGCGCTCTCCCGGGTCTTGGCCGTCATTGCGCAACTCTCCGAGGATATCCGCGCTCTGGACCACAAGATCGAAGAGATGGCCCGGGAGCGCTACCCGGAGACCGCTCTTCTTGCCCAAGTGCCGGGCGTCGGCACCCTGACCGCCACGGTCTACGTCCTCACCGTGGAAGACCCCGAGCGCTTCCCCCGGAGCCGTGCGGTGGGCTCCTATCTCGGCCTCAGACCGCGGCAGGCCGACTCCGGCACGCTCTCCCCGCAGCTCCGCATCACCACAGCCGGAGACGAACACCTGCGCTGGCTCCTGGTCGGAGCCGCCCACTACATCCTCGGGCCCTTCGGCCTGGACTCGGATCTTAGGCGTTGGGGGCTCAAGCTGGCCGAGCAGGGGGGCAGACGGGGCAAGAAGCGGGCGGTGGTGGCGGTGGCCCGCAAGCTCTCCGTGCTCCTCCTGCGCCTCTGGGTGACGGGGGAGGTCTACGAGCCCCTGCGCAACGCCAGGCGCCGGGGTGAACTGATGACGGCCCCAGATCTGGTTCAGGGCTAAAACCGGATGCCTTCGTCAACACCTGGAACCAAAAAAGGAGTCGCCCTTTGGCCAACCTGACGAGGGGTGAGCAACAGAAGGAGCGATGATCCCTTCCCCCAAAGGAACCACAAAAGACCAACCGCCGGAGGCGAGAAGACGACTGCGCCAACAGCCTCGGTCAAAGACGATCGATGCCGATCGTCGGAAGACCGTCTAGCAGATAGCAGCGTCTTCACCCGGTCGGACCCCAACGTGCACCGGACCCACGAACCGGGTCCACCAAGAGTGCGAATGGAAGCGTGACTGTGGTCTGGTTCCTCAAGGACAAGGGACACCGCCGAAACAACGAGGGAAGAATGCAGAATCACCTTGACAGAGGCTGGCCCTCTCATGGAAGGCTGTTGAAGAATGACGCCTCGCCGCGGGAGTGCGCCGGGTACGCGCAAGGCAAGGACGCAGGGAGCGCTCGTAGCAGCGCTACGGGCGCGACCGAGGACGACGCATGGCGCCGCCCGGTGCGGTCCCGGGGCCGGGGGCTTCGTTCTTCGACAGCCTCAGAAAGGCTGGGAACGAGTATCCTGGGCGCCGGGAGCACCGCGCCCGGAGTACCGAGCCCACCACCGCGCCGAGTACCGCGCAGCTCGACGGAAGGAGAGCCGGATGGCGATACGCCGACCCACGCACGACGAGATACAGAGGATCGGACGGGAACTCGGCGTCTCGCTGGACGACGAGGAGGCCGCGACGTACGTCGGCCTCATGGAGGCCGGGCTGGGAGCCTACGACCTGGTCGATTCCCTGGAGGACGCCCCTCCCGCGCAACGCTACCCGCGCCCAACAGGGCACCGACCGCCACCCGAAGAGAACCCGCGCAACGCCTGGCACTACAGATGCGTGGTGCCCGGCGCCGGAACCGGACCCCTCGCGGGCAGAGAGGTGGTTCTGAAGGACAACATCATGCTGGCCGGCGTACCCATGATGAACGGCACCAGCATCCTGGACGGCTACGTGCCCGAGATAGACGCCACCGTGGCGACGCGGGTGCTCGATGCCGGCGGCACCATCGTGGGCAAAGCCCACTGCGAGGGGCTCTGTCTGTCGGGCGGGAGCCACACCAACAGCACGGGGCCCGTGCACAACCCTCATAGAATGGGCTATTCGGCCGGGGGGTCG
>JACRCS010001060.1 GCA_016218905.1 Deltaproteobacteria bacterium | reverse complement strand
TTTGCGCATCTGCCCCTGAGCGTAGGGTGGGGCGTTCCGCCGCAGGCGGGTTGCCCCACGCGTGGGCGAACCTCGCTGCGCGAGAACCGCCCACCCTACGGCAACCCGGTACGCGCAACTATTTACGACGTCGTGTATAGGGTGCGGCCTGCAAGGCAAACTCGGGTGGGAAGGATCGGAATCGGACATGAGCGTGCGCGGGTACGAGCTCAAACAGGAATTCGGCGCCGACCCAATGTACCGGGTCTTCCGGGCTCGCTCTCCGGAGGGGGTACGAGTCCTGCTCAAACAGGTTCGCCAGGAGGGGCAACGTTCGGCGGCCGTGGAGCGCCTCCGTAAGGAATTCCAGATCGGAAGGAGCCTAAGCCTGGAGGGGCTGGTCCGTCCGCGCGAGCTTCTGGAGGAGAGTGGTGGGGAGGTTCTCGTCTCGGAAGATCCGGGCGGCGAGCCCCTGGAGTGGGTCCTTTCGCGCGGCGCCTTGCCACTGAGCACCGCCCTCAAGCTCGTAGCCGACCTCGCGCTTACACTCGCGGGGCTGCATCGGGCCGGCTACATCCACCGCGACGTCCGCCCTTTTCACCTGCTTTTCGATGAGGGCTGCGGACGGGTGTCGTTGATGGGGCTCGCAAACTCCACTGTCATTCCCCGAGCAGTCCAAGGATTTCGAGGGTTCCAGCTGAATCCCGCCGCGGCAGCGTACCTGTCCCCGGAACTCACCGGGCGCACCAGTCGTCTCGTCGACTACCGGACCGACCTCTACTCCCTCGGCGTCATCTTCTTCGAACTGCTGCTCGGCAAGCGTCCTTTCGAGTCGCCCGATCCCTTCGAGCTGATCCACGCTCACGTCGCCAAGCTCCCGCCGTGCCCCAGCGACATCGCTCCGGCGATTCCCCGCACGGTGTCCGAAATCGTCCTGAAGCTCCTTTCGAAGGCCGCAGAGGACCGGTATCAAGGTGGTGAGGGCCTTCACCACGACCTGACAAGGTGCATCGAGGAGCTTGACTCGGCCGGCAGACTGCCCGGATTTGCCCTCGCGAGACACGATCCTCCCCCTCGTTTGGAACTTTCTCAGCGCTTCTACGGGAGACAGAGGGAGCTTGAGGTCCTGCGCAGGGCCGTGGAGGACGCTCGCCAGGGCAATATTCGGATGATGTTGGTGACCGGGTACCCCGGGGTGGGGAAGACGTCCCTCGTGCACGAATTTCGTCGCGCGGTCTTTGAGCGGCAGGGCTGGGTCGGGAGCGGGAAGTACGACGCCCTAGGGAGGGGCGCCCCTTATAGTGGCATAATCGAAGCGCTTCGGGATTTGTGGCGTCGGCTTCTCGCCGAGGAGTCCAGACGGCTATCCGAGTGCCGGCAGCGCCTGATCGAAGCGCTGGGCCCCCATCTCGGAGTGATCACAGCCGCGACGCCGGAGCTGGAAAGGATCGTGGGAACTCCACCGCCCGTTCCGGCCCTCGGCGCCGTTGAGTCGAAGAACCGCTTCCACCGGTGTTTTCAGCAGGCGCTGCAGGCTCTTACGGCCGAGGATGCGCCGCTGGTCCTCTTCCTGGACGACCTGCAATGGGCAGACGCCTCGAGCCTCGAACTCATCGAGGGTGCTCTGGAGAAGGGGCTTAGGAATTGCCTCTTCGTGGGCGCCTACCGCGACAATGAGGTCGACGAAAGCCATCCTCTCACGCGAACCTTCCAACGAATTCAGGACAAGGGAATCTCACTGGAAACGATCGGGTTGCGCCCTCTCGATGTACAGGACATCCGGAGCCTCGTCGCCGATACGCTCCGGACCGTCGGGAATGAAGCTACACCCCTTGCCGACCTGGTGTTTCGCAAGACGGCAGGAAATGCATTCTTCGCGAGGGCCTTCTTGACGACACTCTACGATGAGGGACTCCTCGACTGGAGTCAGGGTGCGGGCTGGACGTGGGACCTCCGCCGTATCGCCCAGGCACAAGGCACTGAGAACCTGCTCGAGTTGGCCTCCCGTAAGGTAGCGAACTTACCCGATCCCGTCAGACACACCATCTCACTCGCCGCTGCCTTGGGACATCGTCTTGAACTGGGAACCCTGGTAGCCGTCTGCGAAGCCTCGGCCGAGACTGTCGAGGCAGACCTCATCGTGGCCTGCCGAGAGAGAGTGCTCCTGAAGGGAGAACACGGGTATCAGTTCGAGCACGACCGTCTGCAGGAGACGGCCTACGCGGCCATCCCAGAGGCCTCCCGCGCGGAAACACACCTGCGAATAGGGAGACTGCTCACCGCAGGGACGGACAGCAGCCTGAGGGCAGCGCGAGTCTTCGAGGTCCTCGAGCACCTGAATCGCGCCCAGGACTTGCTGAACGATCCAGCTGAAAGACTCGACACGGTTCGGTTGAACGTTGCCGCGGGTCGCATGGCACGGGCTGCGGCCGCCTTTCCCGCCGCACACGGGTATTTCTCGCATGCCCTCGCGCTCCTTCCGGCGGACCCATGGAAATCCCACTACGAACTGGCGCTCGACCTCTACAGCGAGGCCGCCGAGGCAGCCTTCCTGACGTCCAATTTCCGCGAAGCCGACCGACTCGTGAACGTCGTGCTCGCCCATGCCAGCGATATTCTCGGCAAAGTCGCCGCTTACGAGACGCAGATCGCGGTCGCCCACGCGAGGGGCCGCGAAGAGGAGGCTCTGCGCATCACGCGAGAGGTGGTCGCCCAACTCGGGGTCCCGATTCCGCCAGAGCCGAGCGATCGCGAGGTGAACCAGGCAGTCCTCGAGGCACGGCGACGCGTGCAGGACATTCTCTCTGAACCTCCGGACCGGGTTCGGCTGATGTCGGATGAACGAAGCCTTGCCGCGATGAGGCTCCTGACGAGGGCGGGGGTCGCGGCCGGGATGGTGAACTACCCGCTCTACTGGCTCATCGTCTGCGCGATGGTGGAGCTGACGGCTCGGTTCGGACACAGTCCTGAAGCCCCGGTCACCTACATCATGGCGGGGGGAATGCTGTCCTACCTCGTCCAGGACTACGAGGGCGGCTATCGCGCGGGCGAGCGCGGAATGGCCCTGCTGGAGAGCCTGGGTTCGCCTCGGTGGCAGTCGTTCTGCCACTTCCTCTTCACGATCGACATCAAGTGCTGGAGGGCTCACTGCGATGCTCTGGTCGAGGGCTTCTCGGAAGCGCACCGCATGGGGCTCGAGACGGGAGACCTCCTGTCCGCGAGCACGAGCGCCCACTTGTGCTGCGAATCGGCGCTGCACTCCGGAATGGAGTTGGGCCGCCTCGAGCGCTTCATCCGGGCCTACCGGGAGGAGAGCGGTCGCCTTGGGATCGAGAGGGTCGCGTCAGGGCTCCTGGAACTGGAGAAACTCGCGCAGACGTTGCGCGAGGGATTTGACGCGTCAGCCCCGCCTGAAACATCCCTCTTCGCAAGCGAGGGATGGAAGAGCTGGCAGATCGGCGGTGACCACACCCTTCAGGAGCTTTCCGTCTGTCACGAGATGATGACCCTCTTGCTCTACCGGGCCGGGGCGCGGGCGACCGAACGCGCGCTCCGGGCCGCGAGCTTGCCGCCGGGCTGCATCTCGGGGCTTCTCCCCGCGGACTTTTACGTATGCCTCTGTCTCCTGGAGGGTCTCGACTCGGTGGTCGGGAGGGAGAGAGAGCGCTACTTCGCGATCATCGCGGCCAGACAGGAGCAGATGCGGGTGAAGGCGCGCGCCTGCCCGAGCAACCTTCAGCACAGGCTGGACCTCGTGGAAGCCGAGCGGCTTCGCGTTCTCGGCGACCACCTGAAAGCGATGGAATTCTTTGATCGCGCCATAGAAGGGGCACGCCGCAGCCGCTACGTGCATGAGGAGGCGCTGGCGAACGAACTCGCTGCAGAGTTCTACTTCGAGCTCGGTCGAGAGCGCATCGGAAGCATGTACGTACAGGCAGCTGCTTTCGCTTACGGACGCTGGGGTGCCTGGGGGAAGCTGGATCAGCTCCACGCCCAGTACCCGGGGGCCTTCTCCAAGACACTGGAACGTCCCTTTCAGACGGACTCCCGGCTCGGCGACAGCACGGTCGAAGGGACGGGCGAGGTTCTGGACATGGCGAGCGTCGAGCGCGCCGCGGCAGCTCTCTCTTGCGAGCTCGATCTTCCGAAGCTCCTGCAGATGCTCATGAGGATCCTGCTCCAAAGTGCCGGAGCCCAGCGCGGCTTTCTGCTGCAGGAGGAAGACGGGAAGATCGTTATAGAAGCGAGCGGCTCGGTGGATGAGGAGACGATCACTGTGCTTCAGGGAGAGCCGCTGGAGGAGAGCGCCGAGCTTTCCCGGAGCATCGTCCGTTACGTAAGCCGGTCCCGAGATGTCGTCGTCATTGAAGACGCCACGGCGGACGAGCGGTTCGCCGCCACCTCCTACGTAGCGCGAACCCGACCCAAGTCGATTCTCTGCATGCCGATCGTTCATCGCGGCAGGCCGGTGGCGTTCCTGTATCTGGAGAACAACCGTATAGACAACGCCTTCAGCGGAGACCGCGCCGCAGCAATCCAGATCATCTCTTCTCAAGCGGCAGTCGCCCTGGAGAATGCCCGACTATACGTAAACCTTAAAGAGGAAGTGGGAATACGTCGGAAGGCAGAGGAGGACCTCCGTGAGGCGATGGAGGAAGTGCGGAGACTCAAGGACAAACTACATGCGGAGAACACGTATCTTCGAGAGGAGATCCAGGGCATTCACGGTTTCGAACAAATCATAGGCAAGAGCCAGATGTTGACAAAAGTGCTGCACCGGGTGACGCAGGTTGCCCCTACGGATGCCACGGTTCTCATCCTGGGGGAGACCGGGACAGGCAAGGAACCCATCGCCCGGGCGATCCATAACCGGAGCTCTCGCAAGGAATCCGCGCTGGTGCGAGTGAACTGCGCTACCCTTCCCGCTACACTGATCGAAAGCGAGTTGTTCGGACACGAGAAGGGTGCGTTTACCGGTGCTCACACGAGGAAGGTGGGTCGGTTCGAGCTTGCTGACGGCGGGACGGTTTTCTTGGACGAGATTGGGGAGCTGCCCCTCGAGCTCCAGGCCAAGCTCCTCCGGGTCATCCAGGAAGGCGAATTCGAGCGGGTCGGCTCGTCTTTGACGCAAAAGGTAAACGTCCGCGTCATCGCGGCGACGAACCGAAACCTGAGGGCCGAAGCCGAGGCAGGCGCCTTCCGTTCGGACCTGTACTACCGGCTCAGTGTCTTTCCGATCGAGCTTCCGCCCCTTCGCGAACGGGGGGAGGACATTCCGCTACTGGTCTGGCATTTCGTCGCGAGGAAACAAGCCGAGTTGGGGAAGGCCATTTCCACGATCCCGACCTCCACGATGGAGGCCCTGCTCCGGTACGCCTGGCCGGGAAATATCCGGGAACTCGAGAACGTTATCGAACGCGCCATCATCCTCTCCCCCGGGCCGCATCTAACCCTGGACGAGTCTTTCGCGGTCTCGCCATCCCCCGAAACAGAGCTGCCGACTCGCGGGAGTCTCGAGGACATCGAGCGAGCGCACATACGAACCGTACTCGAGCAGTGTGATTGGAAGGTGAAGGGCAGGGGCAATGCAGCCGATCGACTGGGCCTCAATCCCAGTACTCTGCGCTTCCGCATGAAAAAGTTAGGGCTGGAGCGCGTCAGCGTGTAAGGCCGCGCGTGCGTCCGTCCCCTCGGGAGCCCCACCTTCGAAAGGCTGGACCGGGACTCTCCCACGCTCGTTTCGGATCATGGGCCGCGGAACGGGCCCCGAGCGTCCTACTCTGAGGAAGCATCGTCGGGCACGCCGCCCGCTGGTAGACTGTCGGGAGCAGGACCTTCCGCGCCCGCCTCGGGGGATGGACCGATGAAGCGAATCTGCGTCTACTGCGGCTCCAACTACGGGACTCGGCCCGCCTACCGCAGGGCCGCCGCCGAGCTGGGCACCGAGCTCGCCCGGCGCGGCCTCGGGCTCGTGTACGGCGGGAGCCACGTCGGCCTCATGGGGGCCCTCGCCGACGCGACGCTGGCCGCCGGCGGCGAGGTGGTCGGCGTCATCCCCGGCGCCCTCGTCAGCCGCGAGATCGCGCACCCCGGGTTGAGCGAGCTCCGGGTGGTCGGGTCCATGCAGGAGCGCAAGGCGCTCATGGCCGACCTCTCCGACGCCTTCATCGCCCTGCCGGGCGGGTTCGGCACGCTCGAGGAGTTCTGCGAGGTCGCCACCTGGACGCAGCTCGGACTGCACCGGAAAGCTTGCGGGCTCCTCGACGTCGAGCGCTACTTCACCGCGCTGCTCGCCTTCCTCGACCACGCGGCGGGCGAAGGCTTCATCCGCCGCGAGCACCGCAGCATCGTCCTCACGAGCGACACCCCCGGAGAGCTCCTCGACGGGCTCTCGGCCTTTCAGCCTCCCGCCCTTCCCAAGTGGATCGGGCGGGAGGAGCGGTAGGCCCGCGTCGTTAAGCCTCTTCGCTCCGCGAGCCTCCCGGATCTCGTCCGCCGTCCGCGGCGCCGCCCCTCACGCCCCGCCGCCGAAGAGCGCCCCCGGCGGGAAGGGGACGTGCAGCAGGCGGTCGAAGATCCCGTACACGAACACCCAGGTGAGCACCGCCAGGACGGCCGACGTGAGCCACCTCTCCCTGCCGCCGAACTTGAGGTGGGCGAAGGCGCAGAGGGGGGCCGCCGTCGCGAAGCCGAGCAGCCAAATGGCCAGGAAGTACCCGCCGATCCAGCCGAAGGCGGCCCTCGTCCGGTGCTTGACGACCGCCACCGGCAGGACTTCCGAGGCGGCCTCGGCCGGCGGCGCTTCGGCCAACTCGGCCGCCTTCCGGTCCCTGCCGCGCAGGCCCTTCCAGAGCTGCACGAGGGCCATGGCGAGCACCGGGAAGCCGATCGCCCAGGGGAAGAGTCCGGCGCGAAAGTTGAAGGTCCGGCTCATCCAGAGGGCGGCCAGGAACGTGAGGACGAGCGCCAGGTCGAAGGCGGAGGGCCACCCGAAGCGCCATTTCCTCCGTGCCGCCGCGGAGACGACCTGTCGGGGCCCTGCCTTCTCCTCGGCGCGCAGGGCGGCCCGGCGGCCCCGGAGGAAGGCGTAGACCGGTCCCGCGAGAATGATCACCCCGAGGAGGATCACCCCGGGTCGGGCGAGCCAACCCGCGCCGTAGTTCTCCGTGGAGAGGAAGAGGCGGTTCTCCATGAGCGGGCCCAGCACGAGCCCGAGGATCAGCGGGGGACGCGGCCAGTCGAGCTTCTCCAGGATCCACCCGAGGACGCCGAAGCCGAGGACGAGGATCAGGTCCGGAAAAGCGTTCTTCTCGGCGAAGGCCCCTAGGTAGATCAGGAGCAGGATGAACGGGATGAGGAGGCTTCCCCGAATGCGCGTCACCGCCACGAGCTGCTTCAGGAAGAGAAAGCAGACCGCCACGGTGATGATGTTCGCGACCACGTTGATCCAGACGAAGGAGAACGTGAGCGCCAGGTGCCCCTTCGGCTCCGGAATGAGCATGTCCGGCCCGGGCACGACCCCGTGGATCAGGAACGCCCCGAGGAGGATCGCCATGGAGACGCTCGCCGGCACCCCGAAGGCGATCGTCGTGATGAGGCTTCCCCCGAGGGTCGAGTTGTTCGCCGCCCCCGGCCCGAGGACGCCCTCCACGGCGCCCTTGCCGAACCGCTCCGGTTCCTTGGAGCTCTGGACCGCGTGGGCGTACGCGAGCCACTGGGTGGTCGCCGCGCCGAGCCCCGGGATGACCGAGGTGTACGTCCCGATGGCACTGCAGCGGAGGACGAGCCAGAAGTGGCGGAAGGTATCCTTGATGCCCTCCATGACGCCCCCGAGCTTGGCGACCCGCTCGCCGGCGATGCTCGTGCCCTGGACGGCCAGGTCGATGATCTCGGGGATGGCGAAGAAGCCGATGGTGATCGGCACGAGACCGATGCCGTCCCAGAGGAAGATCTGCCCGAACGTGTAGCGCTGAATGCCCGACATCGGGTCCATTCCCACCGTCGCGAGGAAGAGCCCGAGCCCGCCGGAGATGATCCCCTTCAGCAGGGCCTCGCCGGAGAGCGACGCGACGAACGTCACTCCGAGGAGCGCCAGCATGAAGAACTCCGGGGAGCCGAAGGTGAGGACGAGCGGGCGCACGATGGGGATCGCGAGCGCCAGCGCGAACGCCCCGAAGACGGCGCCGATGAGGGAGCTCACGAGGGCGGCCGCGAGAGCCCGGCCTGCCTGCCCGTTCTTCGCCATGGGGTGGCCGTCGAGGAGCGTGGCGGCGGTCGTGGGCTCGCCCGGCACGCCGAGGAGGATCGAGGTGATGTCGCCGGTCGTGTTGGTGACGGCGGACATCCCGAGCAGGAAGGCGAACGCCTGGACCGGCGTCATCTTGACGATGAAGGGGAGCATGAGGGCGAGCGTCGTCGGCCCGCCCAGGCCGGGCAGGATCCCGACGCCGAAGCCGATCAGGATCCCGACGAGGAGCAGCTGGAAGGTGACCGGGCTGAAGATATCCGTAAAGCCCAGGACGAAGGCGTGGAGCATCTCGGACATGGGCTTCCTCGCCGCTGCTTCACTCCGGGGATGGATGTGCCCCGCGCGCCCCAAGGAGGGGCGTTTGCGCAGGGGCAGGTGCGATCCCCCGAATCCGGCCGCTCCTACTTAAACAGGATCTCCTTCAGCCGGGCGTTCGTCTTCGCGTCCATCCGGAAGATCTCGGCCACGGCCTTCTCGAGCCCCTCGGGGGTGACCGGGTCCAGGTCGAGCTTCGCCTTCTCCGCCTCCGCCAGGAAGTCCTTGTCCTTGAGCGTCTGCTGGAGCGCGTTCCTCAGGAGCTGCACCCGGTCGGCGGGCGTGCCGGGAGGTGCCACGAAGGGCCGCGCGAAGACGCTGGGGTGGTGGATGCCGTACTCCACGAGCTGCTTCGCCTCCGCGGTCTTGGCGAGGTTCATGGCCAGGGGAACCTTGGGGAGGTCGGGGAAGGCCTCGGGGACGCCCTGGAGCACCACCACGACGTCGCCCGTCTCGAGGCCCTTGCGCCACGTGGAGCGCATGGAGGTCCAGCCCCAGGCGCTGCCCGCGAGCTCGCCGCTCTCGCACGCGAGGCGGATGTCCGCCGTCCCCTTGTAGCCGGAGACGAGCTGGATGGGGAGCCCGAGGGCGACCCTGGCGATGCGGAGCACGTTGTCCGGAGCGTAGGCGCCCGGCGCCACGCCGCCCATCTTCACCGGCGCCTTCGACGCCATCCACTTCTCCAGGCTCGTGATGCCGCTCGCCTTCGTGAAGGCGAAGGTCACCTCCTCCTTGGCTGCCGCCCCGATGAAGGCGAACTTCCGGGCGTCGAACTCGATCCCGGGCTGCTCGAGCACCTGATTGAAGAAGAGGCCCCCGTTGAAATGGCCGAGCGTCAGCCCGTCGGGTTTGGCGACCCTGTAGAGGTAGTTGGCCGAGAGCAGGCTCCCGGCGCCCGTCATGTTCTCCACGATGATGGTCGGGGTGCCGGGGATGTACTTGCCCATGTGGCGGGAGAGCACCCTGGCGTACGTGTCGTAGCCGCCTCCCGCCGAGTAGCCCACGACGATCCGCAGGGTCTTGCCCTGGTAGAAGGGCGCTTCGGCCGCACCGGCGGCCGCCGCCGCGCACGCGAGTCCGGCGAGGACGGCGAAAGTGCTCAGTTTGTTGCGCATCTCTCCCTGCCTTTCTGCGAACGAGGTCCTCGAGAATCGCCCCCGGCGTGGCGCCGGAGAGGCGTCCGGCTAACCTTGGGATGCTATACTGTACCCCAGAGGACTGTCAAACCGCGTTTTGCCCACACCTCTCCTCCTCGGCAGTGGGACGCCCGGTTCAGATCTTGAACGCCTCCAGCGTCTCGGGGGCGAAGAGCTCCTCCGGCCGCACGCGGCGGTTGGAGAGGCCCTGCTCGTGGTGGTAGCGGAGGAAGGTGTCGAGCACGTGCCGGTTGGGCTCGAACCCGTAGGACCACCAGTCGTGCCCGAGCTCCCGGCGGAGCTCCTCCACGTGGGCCACGAGCCACGGCAGCATCGTCTTCAGGGCCGCCGTCTCGTAGAGGTCCTCGTAGGCGCGACGCTGGGCCTCGGCGAAAGCCTTGTAGAGGGACTGGGCCACCCAGCGGTTCGCCTCGTAGACGTCCCGTCGGATCACCAGGGTATGCATGATCGGGAAGATCCGGGTCTTCCGGTAGTAGGCGCGCTCGACCTCGACGAAGTCCTCGAAGAGCCGGCGCACGTCCTGGGGCCGCGACTTGAAGGTCGAGAGCATGCGCGGGGCGTAGACGGCGTCGAGCTCGCCGTCGGCGAGCATCTGCGAGAGCGTCTGCGTCGGGCCGATGCGGCGCACCCGAAATTCGGGAGGCAAGTCCAGCGCGATCTTCTCCTCGCGCCCCGGCTCCTCCTCCCCTCCGGTCCAGTACTCGACCGAGGACGGGGCGACGCCGTACTCGTCCGAGAGGATCCCGCGGATCCAGACCGGAGCAGTGAGCTGGAACTCGGGGTTCCCGACGCGCCTTCCGATCAGGTCCCTCGGCTCCCGGATCCCGCTCCTCGTCGAGACGTAGACCGAGTTGTGGCGAAACGCCCTCGAAGGGAAGACCGGCACCGCGATGAAGGCGGGGTTCTCCCGCGTGAGGGAGACCGTGTAGGAGGAGAGCGACATCTCCGCCACGTCGAACTCCCGGTACCGGAGCATCCGGAAGAAGGTCTCCTCCACGGGCAGGTTGAGGTAGGTGAGCTCGATGCCCTCCGGCTGCACCGAGCCCTCCAGTAGGGCCCGCGTCCGGTCGTAGTCCCAGCACGCCAAGGAGAGTCGCAACTTCATGCGTGGTCCTCCGGACCCGTTATCAGTTATCAGCTTCGGTACGCCGCGGCGCGGCCGGTTTGCAGGAAGTGACTTCGGCCCCTCCCTCCGTCACCCCGGCACGGATTGCCGGGGTCGTGCGCCTCTGATGGCGCAAAGTCAGAGGGGTGCAAGTCCCCTCCGGGTAGACGCCTTCTGCCCGAAACCGAACGTAACTGCGTCGCCGAGAGGCGGGGTGGAGAGCAA
>JACRCS010001059.1 GCA_016218905.1 Deltaproteobacteria bacterium | reverse complement strand
TCTCGACTACTACACACGCACGGTCTTCGAGGTGACCGCGCAGGGCCTCGGCGCGCAGGACGCGCTCGTCGGAGGCGGGAGATACGACCGGCTCGTCTCCGACCTCGGAGGTCCGAAGACACCCGGCATCGGCTTCGCGATCGGCGAGGACCGTCTCGTCGACGTCCTCCCCGAGACGTTCCGCCGCGCGGCCATCGAGGGCGTCGCCCCGGTGGCGCTCGTCGCCATCGAGCCGTCGGACCGGGCCGCCGCCCTCGCGCTGGCCGGCGAGCTGCGGCGCGCCGGCGTCGCCGTCGACCTCGACCCGGCGGGGAAGGGACCCGGAGC
Organism: Deltaproteobacteria bacterium; assembly: GCA_016218905.1. The sequence goes on along the minus strand of JACRCS010001059.1, from coordinate 2,708 downwards.
CGGACTGAAAGCCGCGTCGAAGAGGGGCTGCCGGACGGCGGTCCTCCTCGGGCAGAAGGAACGCGAGGCCGGCCTCGTCGTCGTGAAGGACCTCGTCGAGAGGTCGCAGAGGGAAGTGCCGCTCGCGGACCTTCCGCTCGTCCTGAAGGGAGAGACTTCGTGACCGCATTCCCCCCGCGAGCTCCCGCCGGTTCCCTCCGGAGCGAGGACGCCGGAAAGACCGTTCTCGTCAAGGGCTGGGTCCACCGTCGCCGCGACCATGGCGACCTCGTCTTCATCGACCTTCGTGACCGCTCCGGCCTCCTCCAGGTCGTCTTCGACGCCGAGTTCCTGCCGTCGCCGGACCTCCTCGCGCGCGGCAAGGAGCTGCGAGGCGAGTACGTCCTGGCCGTGACGGGCGAGGTCATCCTGCGGGAGGCTTCGGCCCGAAACGTCGAGATGCCTACGGGGGAGGTCGAGCTTCGCGCCACCGCGCTCGAGGTGCTGAATCGTGCCGAGACGCCGCCGTTTCCCATCGAGGACGGCGTGAAGGCCTCGGAGGACATCCGGCTGAAGTACCGGTACCTGGACCTTCGCAGACCGGAGATGACGGCGAACCTCGTGAAGCGCAGCGACGTGACCTTCCGGATCCGGCAGGTCCTCCACGAGGAAGGGTTCCTCGAGGTGGAGACGCCGATCCTGACGAAGTCGACACCCGAGGGCGCGCGCGACTTCCTCGTCCCGTCGCGCGTCCATCCGGGCGAGTTCTACGCCCTTCCCCAGTCGCCGCAGCTCTTCAAGCAGCTCCTGATGGTCGCGGGCGTGGAGCGCTACTACCAGATCGCCCGGTGTTTCCGCGACGAGGACCTGCGCGCCGACCGGCAGCCCGAGTTCACCCAGGTCGACCTCGAGCTCTCCTTCCCCGACGAGGAGACGGTCTACGCGCTCATCGAGAAGATCTTCGCGGCGGTGTTCCCGGCCTACGGAATCCCCTGCCCGGAGCAGTTCGCGCGGATGACGTACGCCGAGGCGGTGGAGAGGTTCGGTATCGACCGGCCCGACACGCGCTACGGACTGGAACTGAAGACTCTCGATTTCTCGGCCTCGCCGTCGGAGATCCTCCGGTCGGCCGAGAGGGTGAAGGGAATCGCCATCCCCGGCGGCGCCGCTTTCGCCAGGAAACGCCTCGACGACCTCGAGATCGCGGCGAAGCAGCTCGGCGCGTCGGGCCTCGTCTGGATCAAGCTCCAGGCGGACCTCCCGGGCGGCTGGAACTCGAACGGCAAGAAGCTCCTCGACGACGCGACGGTCGCGGCCGCGCTCGCGGCGCTCGCGGCCGGCGACGGGGACCTCCTTCTCGTCGTCGCGGGGAAGACGTCAATCGTCAACGACGTCCTCGGAAGCCTTCGCGTGAGACTGGCCCGCGAGGAGAAGCTGATCCCCGAGGGGCGCTACGAATTCCTCTGGGTGACGGACTTCCCGCTCCTCGAGTGGCACGCGGAGGACGCCCGCTGGTACGCGATGCACCACCCGTTCACGGCGCCACGGCCCGAGGACGTACCGCTCCTGGATTCCGACCCCGGGAAGGTTCACGCCCGGGCCTACGACGTCGTCCTCAACGGGATGGAGCTCGGTGGTGGGTCGATCCGGATTCACCAGCCCGACGTCCAATCGAAGGTCTTCGCGACGCTCGGGATCGGGCCGGAGGAGGCGAGGGCCAAGTTCGGTTTCCTGCTCGACGCTTTCCGCTTTGGGGCGCCGCCCCACGGCGGTCTCGCGCTCGGGCTCGACCGGATGCTGATGATCCTCACGCGCTCCTCGTCGATACGGGACGTGATCGCATTTCCGAAGACCGCCTCGGGGAGCTGCCTCATGACGAACTCTCCCGGACCGGTCTCGGACGCGCAGCTCGTCGAGCTGGGGATCCGGCGCGCCACGGATGTCGTCCAGAAACCGTCCTGACGCGCGCGGAGTCCGGACGTTCCGTTTCGCCGCCGCCGGTGTCCCCTGCGAGGTGTCTGTCGGCGCGGGGGCGCTCGGGGGCCTGGCCGGGGCTCTCGGGAGGATCGCGCCCGGGCACTGGCTCGTCGTCTCGTCAGGGCCAGTCCTGGCAGCACAGGGCCACCTCCTTTCGGAAGCGCTCTCGGGCGTGTCCTCTCTCGATCCGGAACCGCTCCTTGTCCCGGACGGCGAGGCCGCCAAGAGCTGGACCGTCCTGGGGAAGCTCCTCTCGGACTTGTCCCTGCGGGGCCTGACTCGTGACGGGGGGATCGTCGCCTTCGGCGGCGGAACTGTCGGAGACGTGGCGGGGCTCGCGGCGTCGCTCGCGCTTCGCGGCGTTCCCGTCGTCCAGGTGCCGACCACGCTCCTTGCCGCCGCCGACAGCGCGCTCGGAGGGAAGACGGCGGTCAACCTCCCGGCGGGTAAGAACCTCGCGGGGACGTTCCACCACCCCCGCCTCGTCTGCGTCGACCCACGGCTCCTGTCCTCGCTCTCCGAGCGGGATCACCGCTCCGGGCTCGCGGAGGTCGTCAAGAGCGCCCTCCTCTCGGCCTCGTTCTGGAGGCGCCTGCCCTCGCTCGTCGAGAGACTGGCGGTGCGGGACGAGTCGGCCCTGACGGAGGCGGTCGAGCGGTCGTTGCGTGTCAAGGCGGAAATCGTCTCCCGCGATCCCGACGAGGCCAGGGGCTACCGCCACGTGCTGAACCTCGGGCACACGGTCGCGCACG
>JACRCS010001068.1 GCA_016218905.1 Deltaproteobacteria bacterium | reverse complement strand
GGTCTCCTTCGCCGGCGGCGCCGTCTCGGAGCTCCGGGGCCCGTCCGGCGAGCTCTTCGCCTCGGTGGAGACCGAGGCGCCCAAGGTCACGGGCTTCTACGGCCCGAAGCGGCAGGCGCGCGATCCGCTGCGCCTCTCCGACTTCCCTGAGCTCCTCAAGGACGCCGTCGTCCTCGTGGAAGACCGGCGCTTCTACGAGCACAGCGGTCTCGACCCGCGCGGTATCCTGCGAGCGCTCTGGGTAGACTTTCGCGCGCGAGGCGCCGTCCAGGGCGGCAGCACGATCACCCAGCAGCTCGCGAAGAACCTCTTCCTCAACCAGAAGAAGACGTGGCGCCGCAAGGTCTTCGAGGCCGTCTACGCCATGCGCTTCGAGAGCCTCTACGCCAAGGACGCGATCCTCCAGGCGTACCTGAACGAGGTCTATCTGGGGGCGGACCGCGGCCTCCAGATCGGCGGCGTGGCGGAGGGGTCGCGCCACTACTTCGGCCTCGACGTGCGGGATCTCGACCTGCCGAAGGCCGCCCTCCTCGCGGGGCTCATCCGCGGGCCCGGCACCTACGATCCCTTCCGCAAACCCGCCGAGGCCCGGGCGAGGCGGCGCCTCGTGCTCGATCTGCTGCTCGACTCCGGACGGATCTCCACGGCCCAGCGGGACGCGGCCGATCGGGCCGGTCTGGGGATCCGGAAGGCGAGGGCGCCGATCGCCTCGGGTTCTTCCGCCTACGTAGACGCACTGCGTACCCAGCTCGCGGACTCCTACTCCCCGGGAACCCTGGAGACCGCCGGCCTGCGCATCTACACGCTCCTCGATCCGAAGATCCAGGCGGCCGCGCAGGAGGCCCTCGACACCGTGCTCGAGGAGCAGGAGAAGGCGAGGAGGCTCGAAGCCGGGACCCTGCAAGGGGCGGTGATCGTCATGGAGCCGGGGAAGGGCGCCGTCCGGGCCCTCGTCGGCGGCCGAGGGGGCGTGCCCGGCACGTTCAACCGGGCGATTCAGGCGAAGCGCCAGCCGGGCAGCCTCATGAAGCCCTTCGCGTACGCCGCCGCGCTCGAGTCCCGGCGGTTTACGCCGCTCTCGTCCCTCTCCGACACGCCCATCGAACTGCCGGGGAAGGACGGGCCGTGGCGGCCTGCCAACGCGGACGGCCGTTACCGCGGGACCGTGTCGCTGCGGCGGGCCCTGGAGGAGTCGCTCAACGTCCCTTCCGTGCGCCTGCTCCAGGCCATCGGCGCGAAGGCCGCCATGGACGTGGCTGCCAAGGCGGGGATCCGCTCCCCCCTCACGCAGGACTACTCGGTGGTGCTCGGCACGTCGGAGGTCACGCCCCTGGAGATGGCGACGGCGTTCGCGACCTTCGCGGCAGGCGGCCAGCGGGCCGAGGCGCGCTTCGTCCAAGGGGTCGTCTCGCGCTCCGGGGAGGTCCTCCAGCAGCGAGGCGTACGCACGACCCAGGCGCTCTCGCCCGAGGTCGCCTTCCTCGTCAACGAGCTGCTGCGGGGCACCGTCCGGAGGGGGACGGGGCGCGCTCTTTCGGGCTACGGCTACCGGCACCCGCTGTCGGGCAAGACCGGCACCACCACCGGCGGCCGCGACGCGTGGTTCGTCGGCTACACCCCGAAGTTCCTGGCGCTCATCTGGGTGGGCCCGGACGAGCCGGAGGACCTGAACCTGACGGGCGCCTCCGCCGCGCTGCCCGTCTGGAGGAGGCTCGTCGAGGCCCTCCCGGGCTGCCTCCAGGCTCCCGAGCCGGAGCCGCCGCCGGGCGTGGTGCGGGTGAAGATCGACGCCGAGACGGGTCTCCTGGGATCCTCCGCGTGCCCGCAGGTCTATAGCGAGTGGTTCCTGAGCGGCACCGAGCCCCAGGAGCAGTGCCGCCACACGCCGCTCTGGGAGAGCATCCTCGGCGGAGAAGGGGAGGGGCGCCCCGAGGAGGAGGCGAAGCCCGACCCGGGGCTCGTCGGGTTCTGACCTCGTTCTACAGGAAAGCCGCGACGCTGAGGAGGAGGAGCCCTGGCGGCTCAGGTCGTCCGCAGGGCCTCCACGATGTTCATCCGAGCGGCGCGGATGGCGGGGAAGAGGCCGCCGAGCAGGCCCATGACGACCGAGAAGGCGAGCGAGAGCTCGGCGATCCGGGGCGTCAGGGTGAAGCGGAAGGCGAGCTCGGAGAACGTCTGCCAGTTCATGGTGGAGAGGGTGTAGAACTGGAGCAGCGCCGCCAGGCCCAAGCCGGCGGCGCCCCCGACTAGGCCGAGGAAGAAGGCCTCGAGGACGAAGGCCCACAGAATGGCCCCGCGCTGGAAGCCGAGCGCCCGGAGGGTGCCGATCTCGACGACCCGGTTCGCCACGGCGGCGTACATGGTGATCATGGCGCCGATGACCGCGCCCACCGAGAAGATCACCGAGAGCACGGCGCCGAAGATCCCCAGGAACTTGGCCATCATCTCCGATTGGTCCGCGTAGAAGCGCGCCTCCGGTTTCAGCTCGACCGTGAGGCGGGGATCCGCCTCGAGTCTCGCCTTCAGCTCCTCGAACGCCCGGGGGTCCCGCAGCCGAAAGAGCAGCGACGAGTACACGGGGCGGCGAAAGGCCTGCATCAGTTGATCGGCGTCGCCCCAGAGCTCGGAGTCGAAGCCGCTCCCTCCGGCGTCGAAGATGCCCACCACGGTCCACTCCCGGAGGGCGAAGCGGAGGGCTTCGCCGGTGCGCGCCCCCTCGAACCGGCGGGCGATGCTCGCTCCCGCGGCGATCTCGGCGGTGCCGGGCCTCGGCATCCTCCCGGCCACGAGCTTTACCTGCGGGCGAAGCTCCGGGGACTTGGAGGCGATGCCGCGGATGACCACGTTGGAGGCCTTGGCGGTCCCCCGTTTGGTGAGATTAACGAGGACGACGAGCTCCTTCGCGACCAGGGGACTTCCGTCCGCGGAAGTCGCCACCTCCGGCGACGTCTCGACGATGGAGGCCTGGAGCCGGTCCAGCCCGCTCTGCACCTCCGTGAGCGCGGCCTTGCGGATCACCACGACGTTTTCGGATGAGCCGGTCTGCACGAGCGCCGCCCGGATGCCGGCCGCGAGCATCTGGATGGCCGCGAAGACGAAGACCACCAGGGCCATCCCCGACGCCGTGAGCACGGTCGTGAGCCGGCGCGTCCAGAGGTTGCGGAGGCTGTAGGCGTAGGGGATCGACACTACCCGATCCTCCGCAGGCCGTCGGCGATGGGGATCTTCACGGCGCGCCAGAACGGGAAGACTCCCGCCACCACGCCCACCAGCACGATGGCGGCCGCGTCGAGGAGGAGGGTGGCCGAGGAGACCTGAAAGACCGGGAAGAACTGCCCGAGCTTCGTCTCGAAGAAGCGCGCCGCAGCGTAGGTGAGCGGGATCCCGAGCGCGCCTCCCAAGACGGACAGGAGCAGCGACTCCCCGAAGACGAGGCTCGCGATCCGCCAGGCTCCGAAGCCCAACGTCTTCATGATCGCGTACTCGCCGATCCGCTCCCGCGCGGCCATGGCCATCGTATTGGCCGCGACGACCATGATGATCGCGATCATGGCGGCAGAGAGGAGCTGGATGGCCCAGAGGATCGCCTCGCTCATGGTAATGAAGCTCATCACGAACGCCTTCTCCGACTCCGTCAGCGTCTCGGCGAGGGAGTTCCGGAAGGTGGCGTCGATGGCCTGCGCGACCTCGGCCGCCTGGTCGGGCCTCGCCACCCCCACCATGTAGTAACCGACCTGGTCCGCCCGCCCCGGCGCGGTACGCCTGAGCTCCTCGTTCAGGTAGTCCCAGTGGAAGAAGAGGACGGTCTCATCGGTGGTCTTCTCCTTGCCCCGGTAGATGCCCCGCAGCACCACCTCCCAGTTCCCGGGGAAGACCGTCCCCTTCAAGGTGATGCGGTGCCCGAGCCGCCACCCGAACCTCTCCACCGTCTTGCGGCCCGCGATGCACGCGGTGCGCTCCCGGAGGAAGGCCGCCCGCTCGGCGTCGGAGAGGAGGATCTCCGGGTAGAGCGCGAGGTAGGAAGGGGCGTCCACCGCGAAATTCGCGAAGAAGTTTCGCTCGTCGATGTAGATGCCCCCGAACCAGTGGCCCTGGCTCACCCGCGTGACGCCGGAGATCTGCCGGATCTTCTCCTTGTAGGCGAGGGGGAGCGGAAACATCAGCGAGATCGCGTTCCGGGTGACGAGACGGCTGGCCGAGGACGCCTTGACGCCGAGATACCAGGCGTCGACGACGGTCCGGAGGAGCCCGAAGGCGAGGACCGCCACGGCGACGGCGAAGACGGTGAGGAGCGTCCGCAAGGGGTGGCGCTTGGCGCTCCGGGCGAGGATCTTACCCGTCAGCACTGAGGACGCCTTTTTCCAGGTGCTGGATCCGGTGGGCCTTCTCCGCGGCTTTCGGGTCGTGGGTGACCATGATCACGGTCTTCCCCAGCTCGTGCACCAGGCGGTCCATGAGCTCCAGGATCTGCTCGGCGGAGGCCCGATCCAGGTCTCCCGTGGGCTCGTCCGCGACGATGATGGAGGGATCGGCGACCACCGCCCGGGCGATCGCGACCCGCTGCTGCTGGCCTCCCGAGAGCTGGCCCGGGAAGTGGTCCATGCGATCCTCGAGGCCCACCATGCGCAGGGCGAGCTCGGCGTGGCGCCTGCGCCGGCGGCGGGAGAGGTCGGTCAGGTAGAGCGGCATCTCCACGTTCTCGAGGGCGGTCAGGACGGGGATGAGGTTGTAGAACTGGAAGACGAACCCCACGTGCCCGACGCGCCACCGGGCGAGCTCGGCCTCGCCGAGCCGGGCGAGGTCGACCCCGGCGACGCGGACGACGCCGCTGTCGGCTCGATCGATCCCGGCGATGAGGTTGAGGAGCGTGCTCTTTCCCGACCCCGAGGGGCCCATGAGCGCCAGGAACTCGCCTTCGGCGATGGTGCAGGTGATTCCTTCCAGGACGGGGATCGTCTGGACGCCTCGGCGGTAGGACTTGGAGACGCCGACGAGCTCGACGAGGGGAGGGCGGGTCTCCAACGCGGTTAGCCTTCCTGGATCCGGACGCGGGCCCCGTTGCGCAATTTGGCCGGCGGCGAGAGGACGACCTTTTCACCCGCGGCCAGGCCGCTGGAGACCTCCACGCCGTCGCCGAGCGCAGGGCCGAGGGTCACCGGCCTCTCCCCCACCGTCCCCTCCCGAACCACGTACACCACCCTGCGCCCGCCGCGGTTCACCACGGCCCGCGGGTTCACCGTGAGCCTCGCCGTCTCCTCTCCCGGACGCAGCGCCCGCTCCAGGAACGCCACCTTGGCGCTCATCTCCGGGAGGATGCGGCGGTCCGGCGTCAGGAAGCGGACCTTGGTCATGACGGTACCCTTGGAGCGGTCGGCCGTCGGGACGATGGTGTGGAGCACGCCCGGAAAACGCCTGTCGGGCAGGGCGTCGAGGAGAATCTCGCAGGGCTGGCCGGGGCGTATCTTCCCCAGGTTCGACTCGGAGACGTCCGCCTCCACCTGGACCGACGCCAGGTCCGCCAGGGTGACCACCGCGGCCTTGGCGTTCGCCGCCGACCCGATGGGCGTCACGACGTCCCCCACGTCCGCGTTCTTCGTGAGCACCACGCCGTCGAAGGGCGCCCGCAGGAGCGAGTAGCCGAGAGTCACCTCCGCCTGCCGGAGGGCGGCTCGGGAGGCGGCGATGGAGGAGCGGGCGCTCGTCACCGCCGCTTCGGCGGAGGCGATGGCGCGCTCGGCGACGCTCACGGCGGCACCCGCCCCCGCCACGCCGGCGGCCGCCCGCCGATACCGGGTCTCGGCCGCGTCGAGGTCGGCCCGCGTCGTGATCCCGACGGCGAAGAGCTCCTTCTGGCGCTTGAGGGACCGCTCCGCGTCGTCGCGCTCGGCCCGGGCCTGCTCGAGGGATGCCTGGGCCTCTTCCCGCCCCGCTCGAGCCTGCTCCAGCGCGGCCGTGGCGCTCGCGAGCCCCGCCTCGGTGACCCGCAAGCCGGCGGCCGCCTGCTCCTTCGCGGCGCTGGGCTCCTCGCTCTCGAGCCGGGCGATCACCTGACCGCTCTTGACGGCGCTCCCCTCCTCCACGCCGAGCCAGACGAGCCGCCCCGTGGCCTTCGAGGCCACTGCTGCTCTCCGCTGCGCCACCACGTAGCCGCTGGCGTTGAGGACGGTGAGCGCTTGCGAGGGGTAGGTGAGGGAGGCCGAGGCGACCCGGACCGGGTTGGCAGGCTGGAACCGGCGGACGAGCCCTGCCCCGGCCAAGAGAGCAACGACCGCAGCGGCCGCGAAGGCGAGCCTGCGCTTCCGGCGCGGACGCGGGCGCCCCCCGGCGTCCGCCGGTTTGTCGATCCGAAGCTGCGCGAGCTCCTCTTTTTTCATCATACGCATTTACCAAGAGCTAACGGCTGATTGCTGTCGCCAGGGTTACGCCACACACTGTGGCGCGGGCAAGATATCATACTTGAGTCATGGCTCAAGGGTGTCGCCACGGGCGACGTGCCGGCGAAGAAGCCAATGCTCGTCCTGGGGGACGCGGGCACCGGCAGGAGGATCGCGCGGACGACCGGCTTTTGTGTACTTCGTCACGATAGCGTCGCAGACCGCTATGGTCAGAAGCTGCGTGTCTCATCCGGGGACAAGCGCATTGTGAGGCAGCACCCCCGCGGTCGTGCCTAAGGTCCCGTTTGGAAGGTCCTCGCCTGCTATTCAGCCCCTGGGATGGCCGAACGGCGCTCTTTCGCCGCCGTTCGGCCTTGGACCCATGGCATCCCGCAACCGAGTCTTCGGTACGGCGTTTGCTACCTCCCCTGTGCCGATCCTCTTGCACCGAGGGATGTGATGCCGAGAGACCTCTCCGAGGACTTCGAGCGCTTCGCCCAGCGCTCCCGCGACGTCGTCTACCGCTTCGACGTGGCGGCCCGGGAGTACCGCTTCTGGAACCAGGTGGGGCTCCTCACCTTCGGGGGGCGGGACGGCCCGAGGGCCCCGACGCGGCAGGACGTCCTCGGGCTGATCCTGCCGGAGGACCGGGACCGGGTGAGGCAGACCTCCAGGGATTCCCTCGCGATAGGGCGGGACGGCAGCGAGGTGGAGTACCGGATCCGCTGCCCGGACGGCTCGGTCCGCTGGATGCACGACCGCTGGACGGTGATCCGCGACCCGGAGGGCCGGCCACTCGCCATTGAGGGCGTGGTCCGGGACGACACCGAGCGCCGGCAGGCCGAGGACGCGCTCCGGCAGATGAACCGGAGCCACGAGGACCTCATCCGGGCCCTGAGGGTCCTCCTCGCGAAGCGCGAACAGGACAGGGCCGACCTGCGGCGCTCCCTCGCCGAAGGCTTCCGTGAGCTCGTGGAGCCCTACCTCCAGCAGCTCAAGTCGACACCGCTCACCGGCCACCAGACCACGCTCCTGAGCGTCGTCGAGGCTCACCTGGCGAGACTCCTGGGCGGCGAGGAAGACGGCGAGCGCTCGGGCGTCCTGAGCGCCGCCGAGGCGCGCGTGGCGAGCCTGGTGAGGATCGGCAAGTCCACCAAGGAGATCGCCTCGCTCCTCAACGTCTCTATCAGGACGGTGGAGTCCCATCGGTACACCATCCGGCAGAAGCTGGGGCTGAGGCGGACGCAGGAGCCCCTCCAGGCCCATCTCAAGCGGGGCGGCGGCGGCGAAGGGACGCCTTTACTCCTCCACCCACTACGGACTCCGCCTCAGTAGTCGCCCAGTAGTTTCCCTGCGTTGAGCCGGGGGGCGCTGCTCGGTAGGCTTGAAGCCGGTTACCGGGCCCTTCGAGAGGAGCGGCCCCCAACCAGACGGGAGCGCTCATGGGGCCCGAGAAGACGCCGAAGGCGATCCGCAGTCTCGACGCGATGTACCCCCTTCGGGCGCGCGTGGACGCCTCGTACCGGAAGAGCGTCGAGGCCATGGCCGAGGGCCGGCCCACGGTCTGGAGCATGGCGAACTGGTGGCAGGGCGCGCCCGTCCTCAAGGCGATGGACGTGGAGGTCGTCTACCCCGAGAACTACGGTGCGGTCTGCGCCGCCACGGGCGTCGCACCCACGTACCTGGAGCGCTCGGACGCAGCTGGCTTCCCGACGCACTTGTGCGGCTACTCCCGGAACAACTACGGGTACACCCACCGGATGATCCGAGAGCTCGGCGGCCGGATCCCGCCGGAGGCTCCCATGGGCGGCATGCCCCCGCCGGTCCTCCTCCTGGCTTCCAACGTCATCTGCGATGCCCGCTACAAGTGGTTCCAGGGCCTCGGGCGCTACCTCGACGCGCCGGTGTACACCCTCGAGATGCCGATCCCGGGCGTGAAGGAACTCTTCCATGAAGGCATCTACGAGAGCTGCGTCAAGCTCGTCTCGGAGAACGTACGGGAGTTCATCCGCTTCGCGGAGCGGCTCCTCCGGCAGAGGCTCGATTGGGACCGGCTGGCGCAGGTCGTGGACGACATGCTCGAGATGAACCGGGTCTGGTACGAAGTAAACGAGCTCCGGAAGGCCCGGCCCTGCCCCATGCACTCGCGCCACTTCTGGTCGTGCATGCCGGCGTCCCTCTACCTGCTCGGCGACACCAAGAGCGCCGTCGCCGAGTACACCGCGCTACGCGACGAGCTCGCGGCCCTCATCGCGGCCGGGGAAGGCGCGATTCCCCGGGAGAAGTACCGGCTCGCCTTCGGGGAGCTGCCGCCCTGGCACAGCCTCGGCTTCTTCGAGATCCTCGCCGGGCGCGGCTGGAACTTCGTGGTCGAAAGCTGGGTCTATCACCCGCCGATCCCCCTGGACCTCTCCGGCGTCTCCGACCCGGGGGAGAAGATCGCCCGCCAGGCCCTCCAGTTCAACACCGGCTTCTACCGCCCCGCGGCGGAGGCCCGGAACGACTTCGGCTACATGGGCTACCCCTACGTCCACTGGGCCAGCGAGTACCGGATCGACGGCATGTTCATGCACCCCCTCGTCACCTGCCGCAGCGCCTCCACCCACCTGGGCTTCGTCCGGGAGTGCCTGGAGACCCAGGTGAGCGTGCCGAGCCTCTGGGTGGAGGGCGACATCGTCGACTTCACTCTCTTCGACCCGGACGAAGCCCTGCGCCGGGCCGAGGCCTTCGAGGAGAGCATGGAACACCACCGGGAGAAGCGGGCGGAGGCGGGGCTGGCGTGGTGAGCTGGTCGGACCTGCCGGACACGTCTGACCTCTCGGACCGGTGCGATCCGGCGGAAAGGGGTTTGCCTCGATGAACACGACCGGTCTTGCGAGAGCCGGAGAGATCGCCCGGGCGAGGACGAGCCGCGCCCTCGCGCTGAAGGCAGCGGGCAGGAAGATCGTCGGCTATCTCTCGCTGCACGTGCCGCTGGAGCTCGTCGAGGCGCTCGGGATGGTTCCTTTTCGGCTCTCCGGCGACATCCGGGAACCGGTCACCCAGGCCGATCGGGGGCTCCCCGCGGCCTTCTGCCCCTACATGCGAAGCGTCCTGGACCTCTCCCTCAAAGGGCGCTTCGGGTTCCTGGACGGCTTCGCCCAGGCCCACCCCTGCGACGCCCAGGAGAAGACCGTGAGGGTCATCTCCTCCCTCGTCCCTTTCCGCTTTGCCCACTTCGTCGACGTGCCGGCCACGGTTCACGGCTACGCGGTCGAGTACTTCGCCGGTCAGCTCCGGGACTTTCGGAGGGAGCTCGAGCGCTTCGCCGGACGGGCCGCCGCCGAGGACGAGCTCTACGCGGCCATCGACGCCTATAACGAGCAGCGGGCGCTCGTCCGGGAGCTCTACGACCTGAAGAAGACCGATCCTCCCGCCCTCTCGGGCCGGGAGACCCTCGACCTCATCCTCGCCGTCCGGAGCCTGCCCGCGGTGGAGGGCAACGCGCTCCTGCGGGAGAGCATCTTGGAAGTGAGGGCAAGGCCTGCCGGGAGCGGCGGCCGGAGGCCGCGCCTGCTGGTCTGGGGGAGCGTGGTCGACGACTGGGCCTACCTCGACCTCATCGAGGCCTGCGGCGCGGACGTCGTGATCGATGACCTCGACGAGGGCACGCGCCCCTTCCAGCGCGACGTGAACCCCGACGGCGACCCCATGCAGGCGCTTGCGGTGAGGTACCTCGCCGGCGTGCCCACGGCGCGGACCTTCCTGGACCACGGCCAGGGCGAGAGGAAGAAGGACAACCTTACGGACCTGGACGCCCGCTACCGGCACCTGCGCCGCTACATCGAGGAGTGGAGGGTCGACGGCGTGCTCCTCCAGTCGGTGCGCTACTGCGACCCCCACGGCTACGAGCTGGTGGACGTGATGGACTACCTCCGGCATCTCGGAGTCCCCGCCGTTTACGTGGAGCACAACTACTCGGAAGGCGCCCTGGCGCCGCTCCGGACGCGGGTGGAGGCGTTCGTGGAGACGCTCGGCTGACCGAGGAAGGAGCTTCGCATGTACTTCGCCGGGATCGACATCGGCTCCACCTGGACCAAGGCGGTCGTGATCGACTCCGGATCGGAGCTCGCCGGGAGGATCGTCCGGGAGACCGGGCCGGAGCACCGCAAGCTGGCCGACCGGGTCATGGACGAGCTCCTCCGGGAGGCGGGGATCGGCCTCGACGAGATCGCCTTCCTCGTGGCGACCGGCTACGGCCGCGTGAACGTCCCCTTCGCCGACAAGCACCTGACGGAGCTCACCTGCCACGCGGCCGGCGTGACCCACTGCTTCCCTTCCGTGGGCACCGCCATCGACGTTGGTGGCCAGGACTCCAAGGCGCTTCGCATCCAAGGGGGCAGGCTCGTCCACTTCGTGATGAACGACAAGTGCGCCGCGGGCACCGGCCGGTTCCTGGAGGTCCTGGCCGACACCCTGGGCGTCCGCCTCGGAGACCTCGGCCCGCTTTCGCTCCGGGCGGAGGAGCCCGTCACCGTCGCCAGCATCTGCACGATCTTCGCGCAGCAGGAGGTCGTCCGTCACCTCTCCTGCGGCAGGCCCGTGGCGGACGTGATCGCGGGCGTCCACGACGCCATGGCCGGCCGCACGGCCCGGATGGCCCGCTCTCGGGGCCTCGAGGGCGAAGTGGTGCTGACCGGCGGCGTCGCCAAGAACCTCGGCTACGTCCAGGCGGTGGAGCGGCACCTGGGCCGGCCGGTCTTCGTGCCCGAGGACAGCTTCCTCACCGGCGCCCTCGGCGCCGCCCTCCTGGCCCGCCAGCTCCACGGCGGGGCCGCAGCCCGGGGCGGCGCGGCGGCGCGGGACGGCCGGAAGCTCGGCGAGGCGAAGTTCTACGCGTGAGCGGGAAGGGCCGGGACGCCAGGAGGGTAGGACGCCTGGAGGCTGGAGACTAGGAAGATGGGAAGCTGCAGCCTCCCAGCCTCCCAGCCTCCGGGCATCCCAGCGCTCCAGCCGCCGGAGGAAGCATGGGCTGTTACGTCGGCGTCGATCTGGGATCCTTCTCTTGCAAGGTGGCCTTGGTGGGGAGGGGTGAGGTGCTCGGCGCCCTCGCCTTCCCCTCGGGCACCGACTACGCCCGAAGCGCGGGCGAAGCCATCTCCCGGCTCCTCTCGGAGCACGGGATTCCGGCCCGGTCCGTGGGCGGGACGGTGGTCACCGGGGTGGGCGGCCGCGCCCTGGAGCGGCTGGGGGCGTTCGTGGGGGACGTCCTCTGCACGGCCCGGGGGATCTCGGCCGTGGCCCCGTCGGTGCGGACGGTCATTGACCTCGGCGCCCAGTCCACACGCGTCGTCTGGCTCGACGAGAAGGGGCGCGTGGCCCACTTCGCCACCAACGAAAAGTGCGCGACGGGGAGCGGCCGCTTCCTTCAGGTCGTCGCCAACGTGCTGCGGGTGAGGCTCGAGGAGGTTGGGCCGCTCTCGGTGCACTCCGAGCGGCCCGTGACCTTCACCACCGGGTGCGCCGTCTTCGGGGAGTCCGAGGCCATCACCCGGGTGAGCGAGGGTGAGGCGAAGGAAGACATCCTGGCGGGCGTGCACCGCGCCCTCGCCGAGAAGGTGGCGGGCCTCCTCGGCTCCCGGGGTATCCAGGGGGACTGCGCGGTGTGCGGGGGCGGGGCCCTGGACGTGGGGCTCCTGCGGCAGCTGGAGAGGCAGCTGGGTCGCGCCGTCCACGTCCCCGGGGCTCCCCAGGTGGTCGGCGCCATCGGCGCCGCGGTCCAGGCGCAGCGCGGCGCCGACGCGTCCCTCCCGCCGGTCCGCCCGGCCGGGGTCGCGCCCTTCCGCAGGCGGCCCGCCCCGGGCGCCGTGGTTTTCGGACGACGCCGGACCGAGCCGGCGAGGACGAGGAGGATGACCCGATGAAGATGTCCGACTGTGTCGCGGTGGTGACCGGGGGCGCCTCGGGCCTGGGGGAGGCGACT
>JACRCS010001070.1 GCA_016218905.1 Deltaproteobacteria bacterium | reverse complement strand
TCGCCCACGGCGGCTGCATCCAGGTCGAGCCGCGCGCCCGGCCCGCGGGCGGTTCCGTTTTTTCTTTCTGGATCCCGGCGTGAAGGAGCTTCACGCCGGGCGGCACCTGCGCCTCGTCGTCCGCAAGGGGTGGGAGTTCGTCGAGCGCCCGGGAATTCTCGGCATCGTCCTCGTCGTCGCCGTTACTCCCGAAAACCGCCTCCTTCTCGTCGAGCAGTGGCGCGAAGCGGTCGGCGCGAACGTTCTCGAGCTTCCGGCAGGCCTTTCTGGCGACGCCGGGAGTCCGGCGGGCGAGCCCCTCAAGGAGGCCGCTCGCCGCGAGCTCGTGGAGGAGACCGGCTGGGACGCGACGGCGATGGAACGGCTCACGACGGGCCCGCCTTCCGCGGGTGTCACCTCCGAGATCGTCACGTTCTTCCGCGCCCGAGGCCTCTCGAAGGTCGGGGCGGGGGGCGGCGTCGAAGGCGAGGCGATCACCGTCCACGAGGTTCCCCTGGCCGCGGTCGAGGACTTCCTCGCCGCTCGAGAGGCTGGGGGCTCCCTCGTCGACCCGAAGGTGTGGGCCGGCCTCTGGTTCGCCTACCGGCCTTGACGGTCACCCTATTCCGGAATCCTCACGACGACCTTCCCGAAACCCGCTCCCGACTCCACGCGCTCGAACGCCGCGCGAACGTCCGTGAGGGCGAAGACCTCGTCGACGACCGGAAGCACCTTCCGCCGCTCGACCGCTTTCAGGAGCGCGCTGAACTCCAAGTCGGTCCCCATCGTCGAGCCGAGGATCGAGAGCTGCTTCCAGAAGATGGTGCGGATCTCCTCCTCGGGGTTCGGGCCGCTCGTCGCCCCGCACGTGACGATGCGCCCCTTCTTCGCCGCCGCCGCGAGCGAGGCGCGCCAGGTCGCCGCGCCGACCGAGTCGACGACGACGTCGACGCCCCGCTTTCCCGTCAGCTCGCGGACCTTCCGGCCGACGTCGAGCTTCCGGTAGTCGATGCCGACGTCGGCGCCCATCTTCAGCGCCCGATCGAGCTTCTCCTCGCTCCCCGACGTGACGATCACGAGGGAGGCTCCCGCCAGCCTCGCGATCTGGAGAGCGTAGGCCGACACGCCACCGCCGATGCCGTGGATGAGAACGCTCTCCCCCGGCCGAAGCGCCGCCCGCGTCACGAGCATCCGCCACGCCGTCATCGCGGCGAGCGGGAAGGCCGCCGCCTCCTCGTCCGTGAGCCAGGCCGGAGCCTTCCAGACGTTCGCGGCCGGGACCACGATCCTCTCGGCGAGGGTTCCGGCGCGGTGCTCTCCGAGAATCCCGTAGTCGACGCAGAGACTTCGCTCGCCGTCCCGGCAGAACTCGCAGCGGCCGCACGAGAGGCCCGGCTGCAGGACGACCCGCTCGCCTGCGGCCAGGCCCGTCACCCCGGCCCCGCACGCCTCGACGCGACCACAGCCGTCGGCCCCGGGAACGTGCGGGAAGTCGACCGGAACCCCCGGAATCCCGTTCCGAACGAACAGGTCGAGGCGGTTGAGCGCCGCCGCCGAGAGGCGGACGAGGACCTCGCCGGGTCCGGCGACGGGATCGGGGAGGTCCCCAACGCTTATGGCGTCGTTGCCTCCGTGGCGCGTCAGAAGTGCCGCTTTCATTTCTCCCCCGTCCCGTGGAAACTGCCGCCTCCGATGGCGAAACTCCCGAAGCTGCCGACCCTCCCCGCCTCCCTGCTCGATCCGACGACGGTCTGCCCGCCCTGCGGTAAGTGCTGCCGGTACGTCGCGGTCGGAATCGACGGCCCCGTGAGCGTCAGCGGCGTCTCCACGGCGCTCTGGCTCGTTTACCACAGGAATGTGGCGGTCTACCAATCGCACGACGGCGACTGGTTCGTCCTCTTCCCGGCCGACTGCGACAACCTCCTGCCGAACGGCCTCTGCGGCGTCTACGAGAACCGCCCGTTCCTCTGCCGCGAGTACGACATCGACGGCTGCGAGGGGACGAGCGACGACGCCCCCGAGAGGCTGCGGTTCGACGACGGCGCTTCCCTCGCCGCCTGGCTCCGGAAGATGCGTCCAGCCCTCTTCGCCCGCTGCCTCGAGGCCGGGATCCTCCCCGAGGCGCTTCGCGGGCCGGCTTCCGGCCCGGGGCGGCGCCGGCGTTCGCGCGACCGGTTCGCCGGGCCTACGCCTCGAGACTGAGAAGAGCCCCGAGCAGCTCGCCCCCGTCCTGGTAGCGGTCCGGGCGGTGCCGATTGATCGATCGGAGGAGGACCGCGACTTCGGCCTCCTGAAGCCACGGAGCGAAAGGCCGTGGGTCGTCGGGGTCTCGCTCGAGGCGCGCCACGAGGACGTCGTCTCCGACGTAGGGCCAGCGCCCCGCCGCGAGCGTGTAGAACGTCGCCCCCAGGGAGTAGACGTCGGATGCGGCGGAAGCCGTCTCTCCGCGGAGGACCTCCGGCGGGAAGAACGCGGGTGTCCCGATCAGCTTCGAGGTCGTGCCCGAATCGGCTTCGGGGCGGGCCAGGCCAAAATCGAGAATCCGAAGGACACCGTGCTCGTCGAGGACGAGATTCGCCGGCTTCAGGTCGCGATGGAGGATCCCCTTGGCGTGGGCCGCGGCGATGCCCCGGGCGGCCTGGACGAACCAATCGCGCCAGTTCCTCTTCAGCCGCTCGGGATCGTTCTTCATGAGGGACTGGAGGTTCGGCCCGCCGAGGAACTCCATCGCCAGGTAGGCGCTCCCGAACCCCTCGCCGAAGTCGTAGAGGCCGACGATGTTCGGGTGCGTCAGCGCGGCGATGGCGCGGGCCTCGCGGATGAAATAGCGCATCGCCGTTTCGTCGCCCCAGAGTTGCGCCGGGAGGATTTTGCGGGCTACGTGCCTCTCCAGCTTGTGGTCGAGGGCCTTATGGACGATCCCCATTCCGCCGCGGCCCACCTCCTGGATTATCTCGTACCTCGACTCGGGCGATGCCGACACGGCCATGCCGCCGGAGGCCGACATCGCCTGGAAGGTCCCCGAGTGGTTCCGCCCGGGGGACCGCGTCGCCGAGAGGGCCGGGACGGATGGCCTCTGGTCTGGCCGGTCCGGGAACGAAGGCTCCTCGACGGCGGCGGGGAAAT
>JACRCS010000101.1 GCA_016218905.1 Deltaproteobacteria bacterium | reverse complement strand
GCCCGGGGGGGACTGGCTACGGCCATGGGGCTTCCGGCCAACACCGCCTTGGACGTGGAGGAGTTCCCGAACGAAGTGCCCGCGGGGGAAGTCGCCGAGCAAGTGGACCGCCTCATCCGGCAGGCGCTCGAGCGTCGACCCGACCTGGCGGCGGCCCGGGCCGAGGCGCTGGCGCGGGAGGCGGACGCGAGGAGGGCGCGGTCGGACGGACTCCCCACGGTCACCCTGAACAGCAACGCCGACGTCACGTTCACGAGACAGGACGCCGCGACGTCCTCCGGGCGGGGGGAAGCCGGCGCCTCGGACCGGGCCGAGGCGGCCCTGACTGCGAGCGTCCTGCTCCAAGTACCGCTCTACATCGGCGGCGCCATCGGCCATCGGGTCGAGAGGGCGAGGGCGCTCGCCGAGGCGGCCCGGGAGAACGCGCGCTCGCTCGAGCAACAGGTGATGCTGCAGGTCTTCACCTCGTACCACGCCCTCCGGACGGCCGCGCAGAAAGTGCGCACGTCCGACGAACTCCTCGCCAGCGCCACCCAGTCCCTCAACGTGGCGGAGGGCCGCTACCGCGAGGGCGTGGGCACCACCGTGGACGTCGTCACCGCCCAGACCGCCCTCGCGGACGCCCGCGCCCAGAAGGTCCAGGCGCGCCTGGAGTGGTACACTTCCCTCGCCCAGCTCGCCCGAGACGCCGGTCTCCTCGAGGCTTCGGGCGCAAACCCGCTTTCCGCTTCCGCCTCCGGCCGCTCGCCCGGCCCGGTCCAGGAGAAGTGATGCGCCTCTCCCGCTTCCTGATGCTCCTCGCCTTCGCCGGCATGTCCGCGTGCTCCAGCGGAGATTCGGCCCCGCCCCCCGCGGCCCGCAGGCCGCCGGCCCCGGTCCTCGTCGCCACCGCCGAGAAGGCCGACGTCCCCGTCGAGCTCCGCGCCCTCGGGACGGTCGAGCCGATGCAGTCGACGCCCATCCGGGCGCAGATCGGCGGAACCATCATGGAGGTCCGCTTCCGGGAGGGCGAAGCCGTCAAGGCCGGGCAGGTGCTCTTCCAGATCGATCCGCGCCCCTACGAGAACACCGTGCGCCAGCTCCAGGCCGATCTCGCCCGCCTCGAAGCCCAGGCGAGGACGGCGGAGGCGCAGGTGGGGAGCGCCTCTGCGCAGGTGCGCACGGCCGAGGCGCAGGCGAGCTACGCCGAGGCCCAGGTGAAGCGCTACGCCGAGCTCGTCCAGAAGGACTACGTCACCAGGGCCGAGTACGATCAGCAGCGGACCAACGCCGAGGCGACCAGGGCGGCCGTGGACGCGAGCCGGGCCACCGTCGAAGCGCTCCGGGCGACCGCCCAGGCGGCCAGAGAAGCGATTCAGTCGACCCGCGTCAGCGTCGAAAACGCGAAGCTCCAACTGAGCTATACGACGATCCGTTCGCCCGTGTCGGGCCAGACCGGCAGCCTCTCGTCCAAGGCGGGCGACCTCGTGAAGGCGAACGACACCCAGCTCGTCACCATCAACCAGCTCCAGCCCATCCTGGTCCGGTTCACCGTGCCGGAGGGAAGCCTCCCGGAACTCCAGAAGTACCGCCGGCAGGGCACGCTCCGGGTGACGGTGACCGCGCCCGGGACCTCCGAGCCGAGGCACGGCCGCCTCGTCTTCCTGGACAACGCGGTGGACCCGACGACCGCCACCATCGCGCTCAAGGCCGAGTTCCAGAACGCGGATCGCGCCCTCTGGCCCGGGCAGTTCGTCGAGGTGAAGCTCGTCCTCTATACCCGTCGCGACGCCGTGGTCGTCCCGACGCAGGCCATCCAGACGGGTCAACAGGGCCCGTACGTGTTCGTGGTCGAAGAAGGCAACACCGCCTCGATCCGGCCCGTGCAGCCGGCCGACTCCGCGGGGGAGCGGACGGTGATCGAGAAGGGACTCCGGCCGGGAGAGACGGTCGTCACGGACGGCCAGCTCCGCCTCACGCCCGGCGCGAAGGTCGCGGTCCGCGAGGGCCTCGTCCCCGCGCGCGGAGGCAGACCCGGCGGTGACGGACACCCCGGCGGCAGACCTCCGGCCCGCGCGGCGGACCGCTCCGGCGGCAAGGGCCGCCCGGAATGAGCATCGCGGGGCTCTTCATCCGACGGCCCGTCGCGACCACCCTGGTCATGGCGGCCGTTCTCCTCTTCGGCGTAATGGGCTATCGGGCGCTCCCCGTGAGCGACCTCCCGAACGTCGACTACCCGACGATCCAGGTGCGGGCGACGCTGCCCGGAGCCGACCCGGAGACGATGGCCTCGGCCGTGGCGACGCCGCTCGAGAAGCGCTTCTCCACGATCGCGGGCATCGACTCCATGACCTCCAACTCGACCCAGGGCTCGACTACCGTCATCCTGACCTTCAACCTGGACCGGGACATCGACGGGGCGGCCCAGGACGTCCAGTCGGCGATCGCCCAGACCATGCGCGACCTTCCCCGGGACATCATCACGCCTTCTCTCCAGAAGGTGAATCCCGCCGACGACCCCATCCTCTACCTCGCGCTCACCTCCAAGACCCTTCCGCTCTCGAAGGTCAACGAATATGGCGAGACGCTCATGGCGCAGCGGATCTCCATGGTCCAGGGGGTCGCGCAGGTCCAGGTCTTCGGCTCGCAGGAGTACGCCGTCCGGATCCAGCTCGACCCCCGCCGCCTCGCCTCCCGCGGAATCGGCATCGAGGAGGTCGCGTCCGCGGTGCAGAAGGGGAACGTCAACCTCCCCACCGGAACCCTCTGGGGGCCGGACAAGGCCCTGACGCTGAAGGCGCCCGGCCAGGTGGAGGACGCCAAGGGCTTCCGCTCCATGGTCGTCGCCTACCGGGGCGGCGCCCCGGTGCGTCTGGAGGACCTGGGAAGCGTCGTCGACAGCGTCCAGAATGACAAGGTGGCCGCGTGGTTCATCGACCACGGCTCCGACAGCCGCGGGATGATCCTGGCGATCCAGCGCCAGCCCGGCACGAACACCGTCGCGGTGGTGAAGGCCGTGAAGGAGGTGCTGGTCCCGCTCCAGCAGCAGCTTCCCGCCTCGGTGAAGGTCGACGTGCTCTACGACCGGTCCGAGTCGATCCAGGACTCCGTGGCCGACGTGCAGTTCACGCTGCTCCTCACCTTCGGCCTCGTTGTGCTCGTGATCTTCTTCTTCCTGCGAAACGTCTCCGCCACGTTGATCCCCACGCTCGCGCTCCCGATCAGCGTCATCGGCACCTTCGCGGTGATGTACGCCTTCGGCTACAACCTCGACAACCTCTCGCTCATGGCGCTCACCCTCTCCCTCGGGTTCGTGGTGGACGACGCCATCGTCATGCTGGAGAACATCGTCCGGCACATCGAGAAGGGGAAGCGGCCGATGCAGGCCGCACTGGACGGCGCCCGGGAGATCGGGTTTACGATCCTGTCGATGACGATCTCGCTGGCGGCCGTCTTCATCCCGCTCATGTTCATGGGGGGCATCATCGGACGGCTCTTCCGGGAGTTCTCCGTCACGCTCGTGGCGGCGATCCTCATCTCGGGCGTCGTCTCGCTGACGCTGACCCCGATGATGTGCAGCCGCATCCTGAAGCACCGGGGCGAGGTGAAGCACGGGTGGCTCTTCTCACTCTCCGAGCGGGGCTTCGAGTACACGCGGCGTCTCTACGAACGGAGCCTCGTCTGGTTCGTCCGGCACCGGAAGACCGCCCTCCTCTTCTCCGGCGGGATTCTGGCCGGTACCGTCTACTTGTTCGGGATCATTCCCAAGGGGCTCTTCCCGGTGGAGGACACCGGGCGCGTCATGGCCACCACCGAGGCGGCCGAGGGCGTCTCCTTCGAGTCGATGGTCCGCCACCAGAAGGCGCTCGCCTCGATGCTCGCCAAGGACCCGAACGTCGAGTCCTTCATGTCGTCTGTGGGAGGCGGCGGGGGTTCCTCGGGGGGGAACCAGGGCCGCTTCTTCATGAAGCTGAAGCCCCGCGAGGAGCGCGAGCTTCGGGGCGATCGGATGGTGGAGGCGCTTCGACCTAAGCTCAACCAGGTGCCCGGCATCCGCGCGTTCGTCCAGGTGCCGCCCACGATCCGGCTCCCCGGCGCCTCCAGCAAGAGCCTCTACCAGTACACCCTCCAGGGGCAGGACCTGCACGAGCTCTATGAGGTGGCGCCGGCCCTGGAGGCCAAGCTGCGGGAGTTGCCCGGCCTCCAGGACGTCACGAGCGACCTCCAGCTCAAGAGCCCGCAGCTCCACATGGAGATCGATCGCGAGCGCGCGTCCGCCCTGGGGATCACCCCGGAGCAGATCCAGAACGCCCTCTACTACGCCTACGGCTCGCGACAGGTCTCCACGATCTATACGCCGACGAACCAGTATCAGGTGATCCTACAGCTCCAGCCCGAGCAGCAGCGGGCCCCCTCGGATCTGAACTACCTCCATATCCGCTCGGCCAAGGGAGGACTCGTCCCTCTCGTCTCTCTGGGAACCATGAAGGAGACCCTGGGGCCGCTGGCGGTCACCCACTCGGGACAGCTCCCGTCGGTCACGATCGCGTTCAACACCAAGCCGGGGGTCTCGCTGGGTGAAGCCGTGAGCACGGTCGAACGCGCGGCAAAGGGCATCGTGCCGCCCACCGTGACCGGCAGCTTCGCCGGGACGGCGAAGGCCTTCAAGGCGTCGCAGGCGGGCCTCGTGGCCCTGCTGGTGCTCGCGATCCTGGTGATCTACATCGTGCTCGGGGTCCTCTACGAGAGCTTCGTCCACCCGCTGACGATCCTCTCGGGGCTTCCCTTCGCCGGCTTTGGCGCGCTGCTGACGCTGCTCCTCTTCAAGGCGGAGCTCTCGGTCTACAGCTACGTGGGCCTCATCATGCTCATCGGGGTGGTGAAGAAGAACGCGATCATGATGATCGACTTCGCGCTGGAGGGGGAGCGCCGGGAGGGAAAGGCTCCCCTCGAGGCGATCCTGGAGGCGTGCAGCATCCGCTTCCGGCCGATCATGATGACGACCATGGCCGCGCTCATGGGGACGCTGCCCATCGCGCTCGGCATGGGGGCGGGCGCGGAATCGCGCAGGCCCCTCGGCCTGGCGGTGGTCGGCGGGCTCGCCTTCTCCCAGTTCATCACCCTTTACGTGACGCCGGTCTTCTACACCTACATGGACGGCCTGCAGAACCGCGTACGGCGGCTCTTCCGGATGGAGACCGCTCCCCACCCGGTCGCCGACCCCTGGTCCGGAGAGGTCGAGTCCACGAAGGCAGCGCACGCCGCCGAGTAAGAGCGGCGTGCTGCGAGCCCCTCGTGGGCTCGACGCTGCACGGTCCTATACTTCGATCCTCTTCCCGTCCTGCGTCTCCACCCACCCCAGCGTCGACCAAACGCGCAAGAAGAGCTCGGGCCGGAAGGCCGGCAGGGGGACCGGCGGGCCTCTCCTGGGGAAGGCGTAGAGCCGGCGCTCCGAGAGGAGCCTCTCCAGGCCGTCCGCTCCGAGGCCGGCCCTCCCTCCTCCTTCCGCGGCCGCTCTCAGGAGCGTCGCCAGTGGAACTCGGTCCCCGGGAAAGCTCAAGCCCTTGAGGAAGTTCAGGATTCTCGTCGTGACGAAGAGGGTGTAGACGTTCTCCCGTTCCACCCCAGCGCCCTCGAACCCCAATCCCGTCAGGCGCGCACGGACGAAGTCGGCTCCACCGAGCGGACCGAAGCGCTCCCCGAGCCGCGAGCCCGGCACGAGGTAGAAGGGAGAGGCTCCCAGGAGCACGGGCAGCCTCGCCGCGAAACCGAGAGTCTCCACCGTCGAGTCGAGGGTCTCGCCCGGAAGGCCGAGGATCTGGTAGGAGACGATCCGAAAGCCGAGGGCGAAGGCCGCCCGAACCACCTCCGCGAACCGCTCCGGAGGCTTCGGCCGCCCCGCCGCGAGACCCGCAGAGCGATCCGCGGTCACGAGCGCGAGGTTCAGGTCCCGAAAGCCCGCCCGCCGCAGGAGCGCCAGGAGCTCCCCGTCCAGGTCCCAGTAGGGGAGCCCGTTCATGGCGGTGAAGCGGATCCGGCCATTCGGAAAGGCCTCGGCCAGGGCGCGGAGGAGCTCTTTCCCCTCCTCGACGGGGCAGAGGAAGTTGTCGTCCTCGAAGTCGAAGACCCGGTACCCCTCGGCGCGACGCGCTCGCACTTCGGCGACGACGTCTTTCGCCGGACGCCTCCGGAACCCGGCAGAGGTCGCGTGCACGGAGCAGAAGGAGCACCGGTGGGGACACCCCCTCGACGCGAGGAGGGTACAGAGCGGCTCGCCGTCGAGGAAGTATCGGTCGGCGCCCAGGTCGGAGAAGTCGGGCGGGGGCAGCTCGTCGAGGGCGAAGTTCGGCTCGAGCCGGTTCGTGACGAGCTCGCCCCCGCGCTTGAAGCAGAGGTTCGGGACCGCTTCCAGCGGCCTCCCCTCGCGCACGGCCCGGACGAGCTCCACGAGCGGCCTCTCGCCCTCGCCTCGGACGACGAAGTCCACCGCCGGACTCTCCAGCACGCTCAGCGGCGCGGCGGAGGCGTGCGCACCGCCGACGACCACAGGGACCGGACGGAGCGCCTTGACGGCCTCGGCCGCCCGGAGCGCCTCCCGGTAGTACGGGGAGAAGAGGCACGAGATGCCGACGAGGTCCGGCTGTGCCTTCGCCACGTCCTCGGCGAGGTCCCCGTAGGAAGCGCCGAAGTGGAAGTAGCCGTGGAACGTGGAGAAGGGGCTTCGGTCCGGGACCGGATAGAACGCCCGCAGGTGCGCGAGCTCGGGAGGGAGCGGCACGGTTCGCCTCCCCCAACCGTGGTGGTAGTCCCTGACCGTGACCCGGACGTCGGGCAGCCAGCGTCCGAGGGCCGCTTTCAGGGAGGCGAGGCCGAGCGGCTGGAGACGCACGCCGGTGTGGTAGAAGTCCTCGACGGGCGGCTGGAGGAGGAGCACCTTCATAGGCTTACGGCCCTCGGAGGAAGCGGCTGGAAGACGGGAGTAGGAGCGTCCCGCCCGGCCGGTCTACAATACCTCAACGAGCCCCAACCCCGGCAGCCTTCCGCGGAGCGCCCCCTGCTCAACGTCGCCTGCACCGCCGTCACCGAAGACATCAACGGTCCCGGCCGGCGTTTCACCGTCTGGGTGCAGGGCTGCGCCCGACGCTGCCCGGACTGCTTCAATCCCGCGCTCCAGCCCCACCGGCCGGCACGGGAGGTGTCGCCCGCCGAGCTCGCCCGGGAGGTGCTCGAGGCCGGTCCGCTCGACGGGGTGACGCTCTCCGGCGGGGAGCCCTTCGAACAGGCGGCGGAGCTCGCCGCCTTTCTGGACGAGGCGAGGACCCGCGACGGTCCGCTAACGGCCATCGCCTTCACCGGCTACGAACACGAACGGCTCCGGGAGGGTCCGCCGGCCCACCTCGCCCTCCTCTCCCGCCTCGACCTCCTCGTCGACGGCCCCTTCCGGAGCGAAGAGTCCGCGAGCCTGCCCCTGCGGGGCTCGGCCAATCAGCGCCTGATCCCGCTGACGGCGGCGGGAGAAGGACTCCGGACAGAGTCCCTTCGCCTGTCGTGCACGGGCTACCAGGTCATCATCTCCGAGGAGGGCGACGTCCTCCTCACCGGCTTTCCGCCGCAGGACGCTCTCCGAGCGCTGGGAGCCCTCCGCTAGCGTCCCGTGCGGTTAGCTCGTGCATCGCAACCAGCAGGACGAACGTCGGCGAATCAGCGCCGTTCGGCCAACGCAGGGGCTGAATAGGAGGAAGAAACTTCCCGAACGGGACGCTAGGCCGTCTCGCCCCTTCGATACCCGCCTTCCGAGCCCCGACTGCGCTCAACAATCGCCGATTTGGTCACCATTGCCCGTTGATCGTGCCCTGCTAGAGTGCCTCTGTCCGGACCGGCGAACGCTACGCCTCCCTCCGCGCGGGCGCTTCGAGGCGTGGCCCGGGTTCGCTGAACGGCCGGGGTGAGAGTCGCGGTCATCACGCTCAAGGAGCCCGACCGCTCGTAGACCGGATGACCTTTTCTTGATCCTGTCTCAAAAGGAGGAACCCGTGAAAGCTTGGAATCGCAAAGGACTGGCCGGCATCACCCTTCTCCTGGGGCTCCTCTGCCTGGCCCGCCCGGCGGCGGCAGACGGGCGCCCCGGAGCCATCGAACTCTCCCCCTTCGTGGGACCGTACTATTTCGACAGTGATCTCAGGCTGAGGGATGGTGATCCCTCCGTC
The DNA here is from genome assembly GCA_016218905.1 of Deltaproteobacteria bacterium. The sequence continues at coordinate 1,006 of JACRCS010000101.1, read as the reverse complement.
GGCGGCCGCCTGGGCTACTGGCTCACGAACCGCTGGGAAGTCGAGGCCTCGGCCCAGGGCGTGCGGACCAAGGAGGAGGTCAACAACGACCGCGCTTCTCTCTTTCAGGCACACGGCGACCTGCTCTACCACTTCAACCTCGCTCGCGGCGTGCAACCCTACCTTGCCGGCGGCGTGGGCGCGGCGCGTTACCGGACGGACAGGCATCGCGGCTGGGATCCGCTGGTCGACTACGGCCTCGGGTTGAAGCTCTGGCTCACGGATTCCATCGGGCTCCGCCTCGACGCACGGCAACCCCTGACCTTCGGATCCCTCGAGCACAACTTTACCTACAACGCCGGCCTCTCCTTCCTCTTTGGGGGGCAAAAGCCGGTGGCCCGAGCCGCCGAGCCCGCGGCACCGGCCGATTCGGACGGCGACGGCGTGCCGGATGCATCCGACGCCTGTCCGGGCACTCCCGCCGGCGTGGCCGTGGACTCCAAGGGCTGCCCGCTCGACTCTGACGGCGACGGCGTTCCCGACTACCTCGACAAGTGCCCGGGCACCCCGAAGGGCACGCAGGTGGACGCGCAGGGCTGCCCGCTCGACTCCGACGGCGACGGCGTTGCCGACTACCTCGACAAGTGCCCGGCGACGCCCAAGGGGACGAAGGTCGATAAAGACGGCTGCCCCATCCCGGCCCCCGCCCCGGCGCCGAAGGCGACGATCTCCGTGCGCCCGGAGGTAATCGACCAGGGTCAATCGGCGACCCTCAACTGGTCGACCGAGGACGCGACGGAGGTCACGATCGCCGGGCTCGGGAAGGTGGAGACGAGCGGCTCCAGGACCGTGTCCCCCAAGGAGTCCACGACGTACCGGCTGCGGGCGAGCGGCCCCGCAGGCACCGAGGAGGCAGAAGCGACCACGACCCTGCGCGTCAACCCTCCGCGCGCTCCGACCGTGAGTTTGACCGTTTCGCCCACGGAGATCCGCGCGGGCTCCTCCTCCACGTTGACCTGGAGGACCG